>JALZVD010000362.1 GCA_023300205.1 Akkermansiaceae bacterium
GTGTTACTTCTTTGTTTGACATTTAGGTTGATTTCTTTTACGCAGTGCTTCCCGACCTACGGAAAGGCTAATCTCTCTACCATCAGCCATATCTTTTCATTGGATTCTCCGGGAACCCTAGAAACGTCTCATAAAGTAACTTGCGGCGATGTCTAACCACAAAAGAAAATAATAACATGGCTACAACAATCGAAGCTACACTACGTCAGCGCACTGGTTCAGGCGCGCTCAATGCTATGCGCCGTGAGGGATATGTTCCTTCAGTAATTTATGGTGCAACCGAAAATAAAAATATCAAAGTCCATAGTAAGACTTTTAGAGACCACTTAAACACTAAGCCTTCATCACAGGTTCTGATTGATCTTGATGTAGAGGGTCATGGTGCTCAGCAGGTTTTCATTCAGGATATCCAGTTTGATGCGATTTCTGGAGAAATTCTCCACGCAGATTTCCTCGCTGTAAAAGAGGATACTGTTCTTACAGCGAAACTACCTATTAAGCTCATTGGTGAGCCAGCAGGTGTTAAGGCTGGTGGTCTTCTTGAGCAGCTTGTTCACTCAACTAAGATCAAGTCACTTCCTAAGAATCTACCGCTTCAGATTGAGGCAAGTGTAGAGTCTCTAGAGGTTGCTGATAACCTTACTATTGGTGGTATTTCATTCCCAGAGGGTGTGACTCCAGTTCTTGATAGTAGAGTTCTCGTAGCGCTTGTTGCTAAGACACGTGCGGCAGTTTCAGAGGATGTAGCTGAGGAGGTTACTGAGCAGGATGCACCCGCACCTGATGCAGAAGCAGCTGAGAAATCCGAGTAATTAACATTCATCATGACAGAGGGAGGCTTTTATTAGTGTTCCTCACGTGAACGTGGCAATCAAACTGGTCATAGGTCTGGGAAATCCAGGTAGGAAATATGATCAAACCAGACATAATGTAGGGTTTGATGTTCTAGACCGTATGGCTGTAGATTCCGGAGCGCAGTTTGCTAACCATCTCAAGTGGAAAGCACTCATCGCTAAGCACCCGTTAGCGCTACTTATGAAGCCTCAGACATTTATGAATGAGAGTGGAAGGGCAGCAGGAGCGGCGCTAAGGTTCTACAAGTGGCATCCAGAAGAAGTTCTCGTGATCTATGATGATGTATCTATCCCGTTAGGCGCTCTCCGATTTAGGATGAAGGGTTCAGCAGGTGGACACAACGGAATGAAATCACTGATACAGCACTTTGGAAGCGATGCTTTTCCACGACTTAAACTAGGAATCGGCGCTCCGAGATCTGGTGCGATGGTGGGACATGTCTTGGGGAAATTTTCTCAAGAGGAACGACCAGAAGTGCAGAACGCGCTTGATAACGCGATGAAAGCAGTTCACTGTGCCCTTACTGAGGGCGTAGAGGCTGCTGCTAACATTCACAACGTCAATAAATAATCAAAAATAGAAATCAATAATATGAGCAGAAAATATGAAGGTCTTATCGTTCTCGATACAAAAGGCAAGGACACGGCAATCGACGAGCTAATCAGCACTGTTGGGCAATTAATCGAAGCAGAAGGCGCTAAGCTGGACGAGGTGAAGAACCTAGGACGCAAGACATTTGCCTACAATGCGCGTCAAATTGAAGGTGGTCACTATGTGAGTTATATCTTCAATGCAGCGCCTGAGGTCATTGTTAAAATCAAGGCTAGCCTTGATCTTAACGAGGACATCTACATGCATAACTACAACCGTCAGGGTTAGTTTTTAGGGAGGTTTTTAAACCATCCTAAGGCAATTTAAAGATAGGGTTTATCAGCCATTAAAGCATTACGATATTTTCGTGTTGCGTAGGTTGGTAAACCCTTTATTATTTCTGTATTATGGCAAGTTTCAACAAAGTAATGATCATGGGTAACATCACCCGCGATATCGAGTTAAGAGCAACACCTAAAGGCACTTCTGTGGCTGATCTAGGGCTGGCGTGCAACCGAGTCCGTATGGGTGATGATGGGCAGAAGATAGAGGATGTCACTTACGTGGATGTCACTCTTTGGGGTAGGCAGGCGGAGCTTGCTTCTCAGTATTTGAGTAAAGGGAAGCCAGTTTTCATAGAGGGTAGATTGCACATGGATAGCTGGACAGACCAGGCTACTGGGAAGCAGCGTACTAGACTGAAGGTGGTTGGTGAGAATATGCAGTTTATCGGTTCACCTGGAGGTGCTGGAGGTGGAGCTCCACAACAGAACCAGCCGATGCAGCATGCACCACAAGCACAGCCTCCACAGCAACAACAGTCTCCACCACAGGGTGGTTCACCGGCAAATAATATGCCAGACTTCCAAGATGAGGATGATGATATCCCGTTTTAGGCTTATCGCTGATGGGTGGTGTTAGTTTTTGAGGGAATACAAGTTGGGTAGTGTTACTCTTAGGAGTATGAAAGAAGAGATGTCATCAAATGATGTGATGGAGGGCGCTATGCCTAGTAGTACTAAGACCATATTATGGTTAGGCCTAGGGGTCATTGTGTATATCGTTATTCAGTGGATGGTGCCTAAGGCGGGTGTTCATTCTTGACTGCTTGGTTCTGGCGCGCCAGTTGGTGGGCAGACGGGAGATGGTGTAGCTCCGACTTGAGGGGCGGCAGTGTCTTCTCCAGTTGGGGAGGAATAGAATTTAGATGTCTTTCTAAACAAAGAAAACGGGAGCTCGTTGTTACGCGAAGCTCCCGTTTTGGTTATTTGATATCTGTTTTAGGTGCTAAGCTCTGTCTTGAAGTGGAGTTACGGTGAGCTCTTGTTCCTTGAGTGATCGTATGGCTCTGACTGATGCGATGGCTGCTGCTAGGTTGGTGCAGTGTGAGATTTTGTTCTGCACTGCGCCTGAGCGGATGGTGATTTCGTCTTCACGAGCTTCGTGGCCGCTTGGGGTGTTAATTACGAAGTTGATCTCCCGGTTTTTCATCATGTCTGTGACGTTAGGGCGCTTTTGCTCCGCTAGCTTATAGAGTCTTTCTACTTGGATTCCTTCTGCTTGTAGTAGCTTGTAGGTGCCGCCTGTGGAGTAGATGGTAAATCCTAGGTCAATGAGTTCTCTGGCTATTGGGAGAGATTTTGGCTTGTCGCGGTCGTTGACTGAGAAGAAGACGTTGCCTTCGGTGGGGAGTGGGTTGAATGCTGAGATCTGGGCTTTGGCGTATGCCATACCGAGGTCATCATCGATGCCCATGACTTCTCCTGTGGATTTCATTTCTGGTCCGAGGACGATGTCGATGCCAGGGAACTTAGGCCATGGGAAGACGGCTTCTTTTACACAGTAGTGTTTAGGAAGTCTTTCTTCAGTAAATCCTAGTTCGGTGAGTGTCTTGCCAGCCATTACTTTAGCGGCTAGTTTAGCGAGTGGGACTCCGATGGATTTGGAGACAAATGGGACGGTGCGTGATGCACGAGGGTTTACCTCGATGACGTAGAGTTCCTCGTCCTTGACTGCGAACTGGATGTTCATGAGGCCGATGACTTCTAGCTCGCGAGCTAGGTCCTTAGCGCCTTTCATGATCTGTGCTGTGATGTTTTCTGAGAGTGATGGTGCAGGGATAACGCATGCGGAGTCTCCTGAGTGGATACCTGCTTGCTCGATGTGCTGCATGATGGCACCTACTACGGAGATTTCCCCATCTGAGATACAGTCTACGTCTACTTCTACAGCTCCTTCTAGGAAGCGGTCAACGAGGATGGGGCGATCTGGTGATACGTCAGCGGCTTCGCTGATGTATTTGCGGAGTTCTTCATCACTGTAGACGATCATCATTCCGCGTCCTCCGAGGACGAAGGATGGGCGGACTAGGACTGGGTAGCCGATACGGTCTGCGATGACGACTGCTTCATCTGGTGTGACGGCTGTTCCTGCTTCTGCTTGCTTGAGTTCTAGTTTATCAAGAATGGCTGAGAAGAATTTACGGTCTTCTGCGAGTTCGATTGATTTAGGTGAAGTTCCGATGATGGGGACTCCGTGACGCTCGAGGTCTGCTGCGAGGTTTAGTGGAGTTTGGCCACCGAACTGGACGATGACGCCGTCTGGTTTTTCTTGGTCGCAGATGTTGAGTACGTCTTCTAGGGTGAGTGGCTCGAAGTAGAGTTTGTCTGAGGTGTCGTAGTCCGTGGAGACGGTCTCAGGGTTAGAGTTCACCATGACTGTCTCATAGCCTAGTTCGCGGAGTGCGAAGGAGGCGTGCACGCAGCAGTAGTCAAATTCGATACCTTGACCGATTCTGTTAGGGCCACCACCTAGGATGATGATTTTTTTCTGATTTGTTTCGCGGGCTTCATTTTCTTCTCCGTATGTGGAGTAGTAGTATGGAGTATAGGCTTCAAATTCTGCTGCACAGGTGTCAACGAGTCTGTAGGTTGGAATGATGCCTTTTTCTTTACGTTCTGCACGGATGTCATCTTGGTGGCAGCCGCGTGAGTGAGCGATCTGGAAGTCAGAGAAGCCCATTTTTTTTGCTTTTCTGAGGTCCATATTGGCGAGGTCTTTACCTTCTTCAGCGATGATAAAGAGATGCTCTAGGAACCATGGGTCAATGGATGTGGCTTCAAATACTTCATCGACTGTCCAGCCTTGTTCAAAAGCGGTATGGAGCCAGAAGATGCGTTCAGCATTTGGGACGTGAAGTTTTCTTTCGATGCGGTCACGTGATGGGTTCTGAGCGCCTTTGCCGTCGGATCCGAATCCTAGTCTGCCTGTCTCGAGTGAGCGAAGGGCTTTCTGCATGGATTCTTTGAATGTTTTGCCGATTGCCATGGCTTCACCGACTGCTTTCATTTGGGTGGTGAGGACGGCGTCTGCGGTAGGGAATTTCTCGAAGGTGAATCTAGGTAGCTTGGTGACTACGTAGTCGATGGTGGGCTCGAAGGATGCTGGTGTAACACGTGTGATGTCGTTTGTGAGTTCGTCTAGGGTGTATCCGACTGCAAGTTTGGCTGCGATTTTTGCGATTGGGTAGCCGGTTGCTTTCGATGCGAGTGCGGATGAACGAGAGACACGTGGGTTCATCTCGATGACGATACAGCGTCCTGTTTTAGGATCTACTGAGAACTGGATGTTAGATCCTCCTGTTTCTACACCGATTTCGCGGATACAGGCGAATGAGGCATCACGCATGATTTGGTATTCACGGTCAGTGAGTGTCTGGGCAGGGGCAACGGTGATGGAGTCTCCGGTATGGACGCCCATAGGATCTAGATTTTCAATGGAGCAGATGACTACGCAGTTATCTGCGCAGTCACGCATGACTTCCATTTCGTATTCTTTCCAGCCTAGGAGTGATTCTTCTACGAGGATCTCGCTGACAGGTGAGAGGTCTATTCCGCGTGCACAGATGGTTTCAAATTCTTCTACGTTGTATGCGATGCCTCCGCCTGCGCCACCGAGTGTGAATGCTGGGCGGATGATGAGTGGCATGGTGCCAATCTCTTTGGCGATTTCACGGCATTCTTCCATGGTGTGTGCTACACCGGAGTGGGGGAGATCTAGGCCGATCTTGAGCATGGCTTCTTTGAAGCGAAGGCGGTCTTCACCTTTATCGATGGCATCGGCATTTGCACCGATCATTTTTACGCCGTGTTTATCAAGGGTGCCGCTGTTGAATAGGTCGATAGAGCAGTTGAGTGCGGTCTGGCCACCGAGGGTGGGTAGGAGTGCGCATGGTTGTTCCTTGATGATGATTTTCTCAACGCATTCTGGGGTGATGGGCTCGATGTAGGTGCGGTAGGCGAACTCTGGGTCGGTCATGATGGTGGCCGGGTTTGAGTTTACCAGGATGACTTTGTAGCCTTCTTCTGCAAGTGCTTTACAGGCTTGGACGCCGGAGTAGTCAAACTCACAGCCTTGGCCGATTACGATAGGGCCTGAGCCGATGACGAGAATTTTTTTGATCGAGGTATCTTTTGGCATGATGCGCGCGTGTGGTAAATTTGTTGGTATATGCCGATTTCAGACCACTTTGTAAAGTCTAGCGTTTGTATTTTTTTATGGTTGATAAGGATAGTGATTTATTTCGATCAACAGGAGACAAAACTCTAGTCTTGGAGATCCTCTTATCTACCCGATGGTAGTATGAACGTTGGATTCAATCTTTTGGGAAGTGGACGTTTTTAAGCGGTGGATCTTATAAGCAAAATAACTCCTTATTTTGTTACTACTTTGTGTAGAAAGAGGCAGATCGTTGCCGATCTGCCTCTGGGAAATGTTTTGCTTTGCGTGCTTTTAGTCTGTTAGAATGCCCATTGCCATCCGGCGACTACGGTGTAGTCTAGATCTAGGCCTACTCCGTTAGCGTCTTGGATGAGTGGGGTAAGGACTTCTACTGCGAGGCGGTGGCCTCTGAGTGCTCCTGACTGGATGACGTAGTTAGCGCCTACGCCCAGTTCTAGGATGTGTCCACCATAGTTAGACTGGAAATGCTGGGGTGCAGCATGACCGTGGGGTCCATTGTAGTGGCCACTGATGTCTTCTTGGTATCTGTAGTTCACTCTGGCTGAGAGGCTGAGTGCATTTGTGACTGGTGCTGCGAGCCAGGTGGTGAGTTGGAATGTGTCACCGTAGCGGAAGCCTGAGTCATTTTCATCTTCTAGGGCGAAGCTTTTCATGAACTGAGCACCCCATGAGAATTTCTGGAAGTGTGCATTGTAGGTGGCGCCTAGATTGATGCCGAAGATACCTGTTCCTGATTGCATGCCGTAGGGGAGGAAGGTGTCGGCTTCTTTGTGGTCTACTTTTGCAGTTGGGAGTGTGAGTCCTAAGTTGAGGTGGAGCTTGTGCTGAGGTGTGTGGATGAGGCTGTAGAGTGCGCCTATGGTTACGTCTCCTAGCCCGCTAGAGTCGTGACTATGATCACCAGTGTGTCCATGTCCGCCTCCGTGTGGGTTGGTGGCGATGTCCATATTTTTTTCCACGTAGTTGACCATTCCTGTGAGGGTGATTTTGTCTGTGGGTGCGTACATGAGGCCGATCATGTGCATGTTCATGTTCATTTCTTCCGCTGCTGCTGTGTAGTTGCTTCCTGATGGGGAGTTCTTTGTGTATACTTCTCTGGTTTTAAGTGAGTTGGTTCCATCTTGGTGCCCGTTCATGCTCATGTGCATGAAGCGGTAGGAGACCATCCACTCGCCGGCGCTGTGGATGTGGTCACCCATGACGCCGATGGGGGCGTGTGAGTCTGGGCGGCTAGTGGTGCCGATGGATGAGTTGGCTGTTGAGTCTGCTAGTGTAGTGAGTGCTGATGCTAGTGTGAGTGCAGCACATTTGGTGGCTGCGTATGTTTTGATTGTTTTCATGTTTGGTTTGATTGTTCATTTTAAGTTTGTCTCTTGCGTGGCCAAGGGTAGTGGGTCACAAGCATGAGAGTGTATTTGCGATGACAAATACTGGTGCTGATAGGAATGAGATCTGACTGAGGTCAGAGGTATCCTATACTGCGGTATGGGTGTGCCAAAGTGGGCACCGATTTTAGGATAAGACAGGCCTAGGGTCTAGAGAGGAGGTTACTTGCGCTGTTACTGGATGAGCGCGGCGTATTGATTTAGACGAACTAAGTGGGTCAATCCTGGATTAACAATCTCGAGGAGGGGGGGTGGGACATTGAGTCACTCTGCTATCTGGAATAGGGATGGAGGGGAAGATGAAGCCGAGCTTTTTGGAGTGGGGTCCTAGAATAGCGATCTTCTTCATGTGGGGCGCTATTTTAGCGATGGAGATGATCTCGATTTTATCTGGGAGGTGGTTGTTTTTGGGAGCGTCTGCTTGCTGTTTTTTAAGCAAGGTGATTTTGTGGCAGTGCTGGCAGGGAGCGTCTCCAGAAAATGTGGAATCTAGGGCTTCTGCTATGCCTTGTTGGGGAATACGGTCATGGATCATTTTTGACCATGCAAATGCCTGATAGATAGCCATAGGTCCTCCGATGATGGAGAAGGCGGTGGCTATGCAGGTGAGCTTGATGATCATGTCCCGTAACATTGGAGAATGGATATGTATGACTGGAAATAAAAGTCAAGCTTTTGACGGGGGAATGTACTTATCTGGACAAAGAAAAAGCACCTTGTTGAGGGGTGCTTTATGGTCTTTAAACATGTGAATAGGTATGTGGTTTAACCTCTGAGTTCACTGCTGTGCTTAAGCCTACGAGAGGCGGTGGCGTAGAGTTCTTTGTATCTGATTTTAGCGTAGTTGTAGATGATGTGGTTTTCATCACCAGCTGCCATGAGGACCGCTTCTGCGTATGCTGTAGGACGGTAGTCTTTACCGAGGAGCTCTTTTCCCACGATGGTGTAAATACGCTCTTCAAGAGTGGCGTGTAGCTTTTCTTGGTCCTCAGGTAATGAGGTAATCGGTGTGGTGGCGTGGAGAGCTTTTGGTTCTGGTACTGTTAATTTTTCAGCCATGGATTTAGTATATGTGAATAGTTAGGAAGAGGTTGGCAGGGGAGAAGGCGGAAAAACACAACTTACGCCTTAACCATTGATCGTAGTGTATTCCTTATAGGGTGATATGACAAGGATTTATATATCTGGTTGTTGGAACAGTTCTTCGCTCCAAGATGCTAATGACGCATCAGTGACTTTATGATGGAGTGCTGCAAGTTTTTTTGGGCAGCGCTTGAGTCGAAGATAGAGAAGGTAGGCTGCAAGTGTGTCCTGCTCTTGGGTTGAGCATTGGGTGATTTCTTGTTTTAGTTCATCAAAGTCCATATGATACTGATATAGGTGGGTAAGGCGTTGCTGGGAATCTATCGATGGAGTTTGAACAATCAAGCTGTAAAAGGGCTAAAGTCTGAAGCTAAACTAGAGGTATGTGTGTAATAAGGTTTGCCATCCCAGAGTTCTTTGGTAATTAAAGAGACATGAATAATCAATTATTTGGGACGGATGGGATCCGTGGCAAAGCTAACCAATGGCCAATCACTCCAGAGGTGGCTATGAGGGTAGGTAGGGCAGTGGCGCGTGTGCTCTGCTCTGAGGATGGTAGTTCACTAAAGGTGGTAATTGGAAAAGACACTCGGCTTTCTGGAGCGATGCTAGAGCATGCGCTATCTGCGGGTCTGATCTCTGAGGGTGCTGAGGTGCATCTGACTGGTGCTGTGCCGACTCCGGCGGTGGCGTATTTGACCCAGACTATGGGTTGTGATGCTGGGATCATGCTGACGGCTTCGCATAATCCGTTTGAGGATAATGGGATTAAGATTTTTGGGCCAGACGGCTATAAGCTGACTGATGACCAGGAGAAAAAGGTGGAGGAGATTATTCGTGACGAGAAACTTTCTGATCCAGATATGAGTAGAGGTCTGGGGGAGGTATGCGATGTGGCAGATGCGGCTGGACAATACCGTGAATTTGCCAGAAGAGCTGTAGGTGATTATTCGTTAGAGGGTCTCAAGGTGGTGCTGGATTGTGCTCATGGTGCTGCTCATTGTTTGGGGCCAGTGATTTTTGAGGAGCTTGGTGCGGAGGTGATCTCACTGGGTGTGGAGCCAGATGGGAAGAATATCAATGAAGGTTATGGGGCATTGCATCCTGAGAAGGCAGCGGCGCTTGTGGCGGAGCATGGGGCAGATATTGGGATTTGTTTTGATGGTGATGCGGATAGGGTGATTTTAGTGGATGAGAATGGTAAGTTGATCTCAGGTGACCGAGTGTTATGCCTTTGTGCGAAGGCGCTGAAGGAGGAGGGCAAGCTGAAGGATGATTGTCTGGTAGCGACGGTGATGAGTAACTTAGGACTGAGAGATGCGCTTGAGGCGGATGGCATTAGACTAGAGGTAACAGGTGTGGGTGATAGGTTAGTCATCGAGAGTATGCGAGAGCATGGATATTCACTAGGCGGTGAGAACTCAGGACATATTATTTTCTCTGACAATTCTACGACAGGAGATGGGATCATGAGCGGGCTTAAGGTGCTGGCAATTATGAAGCGGACTGGGAAGAAACTTTCTGAGCTGGCTGATTGTATGGTAGAGTATCCGGCTGAGCTGCATGCTATTGCGGTGAGGGAGAAGCCACCTATCGATGAGACTTTTGCGCTGCGTGATGCGATCTTGGCTGCAGAGAGGTCAATGGGGAATGAGGGAAGAGTGCTGGTGAGGTATAGTGGGACGGAGAACAAAATCCGTGTTTTGGTGGAGGCTAAATCAGCAGAAGCTGCAATACTACATGCCAAGGCTATCTGCGATGTTGTCAATGCAACGATTGGGTGCTAGAAAATAGGTAGTAAGAGAATTTACCTCTAGAAAATGAATTTGTTAGAACCAGTGAGAAAAGGAGATCTGTGGCCACTTTATGATGGTGAGGTTTCTGGTAGTCAGTTGATCGCGGATAAGACGCTGGCTGAGCTGCAGCGGGAGTTGGCTCCGGAAGGGGCGAATCTCTATGCAAATGCGTGGGTTGATCCTGCGGACTGGGATGCCTTAAAGGAGGCTGAGACTTCTGGAAAGCTGGTCACTGAGGCTGGTGATGTTTTAGGTTATCTCGATGGTAGAGGAGATGAGGAATTAGTGGCTTCTCCTAAATCTAGGCTGATTTTGCATTCTTGGGATTTACTTTATGTGAATGAGCAGGTTGTGGGAGGTCTTACGGAGTCTCATTATGGAGGAGACGTGAGTCCAGCGGCTCATGTGGAGGGTTTTTTGCAGGTTGGTGAGGGAACGCGGATTTTACCAGGCGTGTTTATTGAGGGTAATGTAGTGATTGGGAAAAATTGTAAGGTTGGGCCTAATTGTTATATCCGTGGAAATACGACGATTGGTGATGATTGTCATATAGGACAGGCGGTGGAGGTGAAGAACTCATTGATAGGACATGGCTCATCAGTGGGGCATCTTAGCTATGTGGGTGATAGTGTGATCGGTAAAAAGGTGAATTTTGGAGCGGCGACTGTGACTTCTAATTTACGTCATGATGGGAGGAATCATCATTCGATGAGTGGGGGAACACTTGTCGATAGCGGTAGAAGAAAATTTGGGACAATTGTGGGTGATGGTGTGCACACTGGAATTCAGACGGCTATTTATCCAGGAAGGAAGCTGGGTCCAGGAACTTCGACGCTACCAAATGCGGATGTTCCAAAAGATTTAACAGAATAATTTAACTAACTAATAACCAATCTAACAAATAAAAAACCATGTGTGGAATAATAGCATATTCAGGAAATAGATCAGCAACTCCCATCTTACTTAATGGGCTCCGAAAACTCGAATACCGTGGGTATGATTCATCGGGAATAGCGATCCATAGTAACAATACCATTCATATTTATAAGCAAGAGGGTAAGGTGGAGAATCTGGTGAAGAGCTTAGGGGATTATGATAGTGATGAGATTCATACGCATGGTAATCTTGGAATAGCACATACTCGCTGGGCGACGCACGGACCACCAACTACAGCAAATGCTCACCCACATGGCGCGGGTGAGAGTGAGAATGATCATAATATTGCGTTAGTTCATAATGGGATTATTGAAAACTACCGTGCTTTAAAAGCAAGGTTAGAAGGTGAGGGGCGTGTGTTCTATTCAGATACGGATAGTGAGGCGCTTTCGCATTTGATAGATTCTTATTATGAAGGAGATCTTGCTAAGGCAGTGAGTTCTGCTTTGAAGGAGGTGGAGGGTACGTTTGGCATCGCATGTTTAGCGAAGTCTGATCCAGATAAAATGGTGGTAGCTCGTAGGGGCTCACCTATCGTGATTGGGCTTGGGGATGATGAGACGATTATTGCCTCTGATGCTTCTGCTATTATCAGTCACACACGGCAGGTGATCTATCTGGATGATAATGATGTGGCGATTATTCAAGGTGGTAAAGTGGATATTCGGACGCTTGATGCGAGTCCAGTGGTGCGTGAGACTTCTGATATTGATTGGTCTGAGGATGCAGCTGAGAAGGGTGGATATGAGCATTATATGCTGAAAGAAATCTTTGAGCAACCTACAGCGATTGGCAATAGTATCCGTGGTAGAGTGAATTTAGA
>JALZVD010000363.1 GCA_023300205.1 Akkermansiaceae bacterium
TGTGTTCATTTGAGTATATTAATTTATCTTGTAATGAAGAATGATTTGAATCCGTTGTCTGCGCTGTTTATTGATTTTGATGCTTATTTTGCGTCTGTTGAGCAGCATTTTGAGCCGTCTCTTAGGGGTCGTCCTGTGGGGGTGGTTCCTGTGATGGCGGAGAGTTCTTGTTGTATAGCGGCGAGTTATGAGGCGAAGGGGATGGGGGTGAAGACGGGGACGCGGGTGAGTGAGGCGCGTGAGATGTGTCCAGGGATAGTGATAGTGGCTGCGCGTCCTGAGTTGTATGTGCGGACGCATCATAAGGTGGTGGAGGTGGTGGAGAGGTGTATTCATGTGGAGGGTGTTTTGTCTATTGATGAGATGTGGGCTTGGTTGCCGTATAACTGGCGGAGTGAGGAGAAGATTTCTGAGGTGGCGGCGGCGATTAAGGTTGAGCTTCTGGGGGAGTTTAGTTCTGCGCTGACGTGTTCTATAGGGGTGGCGCCGAACCGCTGGCTGGCAAAGATGGCTTCTAAGATGCGTAAGCCGGATGGGTATATGGTGATACGTGATGATGATCTGCCGGAGGTGTTGTATTCTGAGGATTTGTCAGAGGTTCATGGGGTGGGGCGGAGTATGAAGGTAAGGTTGCATGCTGCTGGGGTGCATACGGTGGAGGATCTTTATGGGTGTAGTAGGCAGCGGCTGCATACGATCTGGGGGAGCTTAGAGGGAGATAGGTTGTATTTGCAGTTACGGGGGGAGTGTGTGCCGGATGTGGTGAGGGAGAAGCGTAGTATAGGGCATTCGCATATTTTACCGCCACAGAAGCGGAGGCCGGTGGATGCTGAGGCGGTGCTGCATAAGTTGACTCAGAAGGCTGGGGTGAGGTTGCGCTCTTATGGGATGCTGGCGGAGGCGCTAGTTGTGGATGTGGGGTATCTGAATGGTGAGGGGTGGAGGCAGGAGGTGAGGTTTGATGCGAGTTCTGATGCGTTGTTTTTTGCGAAGATGGTGTCGCAGATTTGGGGTGGGAGGAGTCTTCCTCAGCAGCCTGTTAGGCAGCTGGGTGTGACGCTGATGCGGCTGGTTGAGAAGGATAATTTTACGCCGTCTTTATTTAGTGCTGAGGATAGTAGGCGTGATGCGCTGAATGTTGTGATGGATGGGTTGCAGTTGAGGTATGGTAAGCAGGCGATGCATCTGGGGTGTGATCATGCGGCGCTGGATAGTGGGAATATGCGGATAGCGTTCACGCACATTCCGGATTTGGATATTGAGAATTATTGATGGATTCAGCGGGATTTAGTCAATTTATCCGTAATAGAAAATGCTTTTCTAGTGAGGTTTTAGAGGGCATTAAGGGCGTCATGTTATCCAAACTAGTTCTTATTTATCTGGGTTTTTTTCTGAGCGTTGTGTCTGTGATGGCGGGTCCTGAGACTCGTGTGGTCATCGATCCAGGGCATGGGGGAAGAGATGATGGGGCTCTGTGGGCTGGGGTGAGGGAGGCTGATCTGAATCTTGCGGTTTCTAAGAAGCTGGAGGCGTTGCTTTTAGCGAGAAATATACCGGTGACTTTGACGCGTAGGAGTGATGTGTTTATCACGCTGGAGCAGCGTTCGGTAATCGCGAATAGTTTTGAGGATGTGATTTTTGTGAGTGTTCATTTTAATGCGCACCGGATGACTTCTATTGTGGGAGTGGAGACGTTTTATGCTAGTCCAGAGGGTAAGCTGCTGGCGACGAATATCCAGCGTGAGGTGGTGGAGCGAGTGAAGACGAGAAATAGGTATATTAAGTCTGGCCCTGGCTATGCAGTTCTGAATCAGGCGAAGTGCCCGGCGGTGCTG
Organism: Akkermansiaceae bacterium; assembly: GCA_023300205.1. GTDB lineage: Bacteria > Verrucomicrobiota > Verrucomicrobiia > Verrucomicrobiales > Akkermansiaceae > Rubritalea. The sequence goes on from JALZVD010000363.1 coordinate 1,836, forward strand.
GTGGAGTGTGGATTTATAAGTAATACTAATGAGAGGAAGCGGTGCATGACTGCTGAATACCAGATGTTATGCGCTAAGGGTATAGAGGCAGGGATTATGGAGTCTCTGCCTGCTCTGGATAAGTTAGAGGAGGATAAGAGGCTAGAGGAGTTGAAGAAAATTGAGGAGTTGAAGAAAGTTGAGGAGATGAAGAAGCTTGAGGAGATGAAGAAAGTTGAAGAGATGAAGAAGCTTGAGAAAGAGATGCATTTAGAAGAGCCGATAGAGATGGAGAAGAAGGTGGAGGAAGAGAAGTTGGAGTCTGTAGAGGGATTATTGTAGTTAATTTTTCTAGCTGTGGGTGTAGGTAGTCTGTGATGGCGGGGTGATGAATGGTGAGGATTGTTGATGACAAATTTTGTTGTGGGTTCTATTGATTAGGGCATGACGAGTTTGAAGCCTGTGAAGAGTAGAATCCTTGAGAAGGATGTGAATGATGGTGCTGAGTGGGAGATCCCGGCGAAGCGGGGTGTGGGTTGTTTGATGATTTTTGGGGTGTTGTTTTGTGTGCCTCCGTTGTTGATTTTGTTGGCTTCTATTTTTGGGGGAGGGAGGGTGGAGTCTTCTTCTGTTTGGGGGATGATGGTTGGATTTTTGTTTCTTTGTGTCTTTTTTATGGCTGGTGGTGCGGTGGCTTATTTTGGTTATAAGTCTAGGTATACGGATATAGAGGTGAGGGTACGAGAGGGAGGGGTGGAGGTGGTGAGGCGATTTTCTAAGGGTGTGGAGAGGGATATTTTGAGAAGAGGTGAGGTGTTTGGTGTGGGGTTGTATAAATGTTCAGAGACGAATAATAAGCCGAATTATGGGTTGTTGGTGAAAGCGAGAGAGGGTGCTGGTATTAAGTTTGGAGTGGGTCTTAAGGAGGATGAATTACGTTGGTTTGCGAGTGAGATGTTGTGGAGTTTATCTGAGCAGGGTGGGCTGCCTGAGGCTGAGGAAATGGAGGCGATGTATTTCTCTGCCGCGGGTGGGGGAAAAGGCGAGTTTGTTAGGGGAGGGGTGCGGGTTTGTTCAGATGCAGGTGGACAGGTAGTGATAGAGAAGGATGGGTCCAAGACGGGTAAGGGGATGTTATTAGGGGGTGTTTGTGGGATGTTGTTTGGGGGTGTTTTTGCTGCTGTAGGGTTTGGGAGTGAGGATGCTGGGTTGATTTTTGGTATTGTAGGGTCTGTTGTGCTGATGGGTGGATTAGGGGTGTTTATCTTTGGGCTAACGAAGCTTGGGACGGCGGAGAAGTATACTTTTGAGGGAGATCAGGTTTTAAAGGAGAAATTAAAGGGAGGTGTGGTCTTGTATACGATAAAATTCCCTAAGTCAGATTTTGATAGGCTGGAGGTGAAATCCAGTGGTTCTAGTAATGATGAGGAGCGCTATTCTGTGGTGTTGAAGGGTGGGAGTATGAAGTTAAAGCTTTTTGGTTGGGTGGAAGCAGAGGTTTCTGAGGCGGTGAAGTATAAGGTGAATGGCTGGCT
>JALZVD010000364.1 GCA_023300205.1 Akkermansiaceae bacterium
TACTCCGGTTGGCAAATGTGGGACATCGACCACTTCGGCCACTCCGATGACCGCTCCACAGCAGACTGCGCCATTGTCCTAGGTGCCGCCGCTTGGCATAACACCCCATCACCCGTCTTCAAAGAACGCATCAACCACGCCATACTACTACTCAAAGAAAACCGCATCAACACCATCATCCTAACCGGAGGATACGGAGACAAAGCAGAATACTCAGAGTCAGAAGTCGCCCGCACCTACTGCCTAGAAAACGGCGTCCTCCCTCACCAAATCCATATCGAGAAATCTTCCCAGACCACCAAGCAAAACATCGCAGAAGCAAAAACCATCATGCAACAACAAGGCCTTAAAACAGCCCTCATCGTCAGTGACCCCTGGCACCTCAAGCGCGCCTGCAGCATCGCCAAGCACTACAACATCAGCGCCAAACCCTCAGCCACAACAACCTCTCTCTACACCTCCCAAGAAACAAAAACCAAATTCATCTGGAAAGAATTCCTCTACCTCCACCTCTGGAGACTCAACTAATCAACACAACACCAACCACCACAGGCATGGGTTCCAAAGAATCCGCCCCCAATGACCATTGACCAATGACCATTGACATGCCGCAGGCATTAATCACATGACCGTAAACTTCAACACCGCCAACATCACCGCACTCACACTCGCTAAAGTAGGGAACCCCCAACGCGGAGAAACACTCAAAACATCAAAAGAACTCTGCCAGTTCAGTGATCAAGACAAAGACATGCTAACACTAGCATTCACCAAACCATTCAGAAATCTAGACCGCTACGCATTCCACCACTCATCAAACATTGAGCTAAATGAAATGTACAGCTTCGCTAACACCATCTTCGACCAGACAGAGCGCTTCCTCACATACTCTCGCAAGATCGCCCGCCACCTCTTTGACCAGACCAAGCACCCCAACATCAAATCTGGTGACCTCTGCATCGCCTTCATCGAAGGCATCAAAGTAGACGGCAAACCAGTCTCAGGAATCTCCATCGTCAAATCAGAATCTCTCTTCCCATTCCTAGAAATCTCTGACAAAGACGGAGACCTACAACTCACCACCCACAACGGCATCTACCCAGAAAAAATCGACAAAGGCTGCCTCATCCTCAACACCGACCGCGAAAACGGAACCATACTATACACCTTCGACAAAGCAGGCGCAGACGCTAACTTCTGGGTCCGTGACTTCCTAGGCGCACGTGCCAAAAAAGACAACGAATTCAAAACCCGCCAATACGCAGAAATGTGTGTCTCATTCGCAGAAGACGGACTCCCAGGCGACGTCCCCACAGAAGAACGCTACCGCGTAGCCAATGACGCACTAACCTACATGAACGAGCAAGAACAGTTCAACGAAGGACACTTCCAAGAAGAAGTACTCAAAGAACCCAGCCTAGTAGAAAACTTCCAAACCTACAAAAACCAATTCAAAGACCAGGACGGTGAAGCACTCGATGAAAACTTCACCATCTCCAAACAACAAATCAAAAAAGCCAGCTCCAAAATCAAAGGAGCACTCAAGCTAGACACAGGAGTCGTCATGCGCTTCACACCAGACTTCGCAGATCGCCAGTCAGACATCCTAGAACGCGGCTATGACCAAGAAATGAAAATGAAATACGTCAAAATCTTCTATAACGAAGAAGTCTAGGACCCCTATTATCCTCGGCTATAAGCTAGACACTCACACCTAAACACACCATCAAATATCAAAAATACACACACCCTCCAATAGACAAATAATCATCGCTCTATTAGATTAGGCAAGATCATGAAAACATTAACCACACTTGCCATACTAGCACTCTCATCATTTGTACTAGCAAAAGTAGACACCACAAAGACAACCATCAACATCATGGCACCAGCAGAAGACGCCATCTCCCTCTTTGATGGAACAACACTCACAAACTGGAAACCAGCCAAAGGTGACGAAATATTCTGGTCAGTCAAAGATGGAATGATCAACGCTGGCGACCTCCAAAATCCTGTCCCCCGTAACATCTGGCTCATCTCAGATAAAAGCTACGAAAACTTCGAGCTCACATTCGCAGTCAAATTCACCGACGGAGGAGGCCCTGGACTCAAAAACTCCGGCGTCCAAGTACGCAGCCTACCCATAGGAAAACACGTTTGCGGCTACCAAATTGACGCAGGCCCCACCCACCCTACAAAAGAAATCAACGGTGGCCTTGGCTACTGGGGAAACATCTGGGATGAACACCGCCGTGGACCACTCGTCACAGCCATCAACCAAGACAAACTCATGACAAGCATCAAGCAATTCAACGGCTGGAACACCTACAAAATCATCTGTAACGGACCAAACATCAAAACCTGGATCAACGGAATCCTAGCTCACGACTACACTGAAAAACAAACAGACATCATCGCCGCTAACGGCATCCTAGCACTTCAAGCTCACTCAGGTGGCAAATTCCTCGTCCACTTCAAAGACATCAAAGTAAAAGAACTACCCGCCACAGAAAACTCCACAAAATGGACAGATAAAGGCGTGCTAAAAAGTCGCCCTAAGAAAAAGAAACAATCCAAAAAGAAATAACCGTCTCATACTTTAAGCTCACTTTACCACCCGGCTGTTAACCTAGATTCCTCTCTAGTTTAACAGCCGTTTCCTTTTTACAGAAAAGACAAAACATCATCTGTGATTGAAGAACCACCAAAAGCCATCTAAACTCAAACCAAGTGAAAGAAGAAGAAAATCAAATCAACCCAATAAACAGCAACTGGACAGCCTGTCCAGAATGCCAAAGCCGTGGTCGAAGACGCCTCAGGCTCACAAAAAAGACACGCCTCAAATACCAGCAAGAGTTAGAAAAACACGCGAAATCCACACCTCAATCTCCACCTCCTCCCCGCCCCAAAGGTCACCTCCTTGTATGCAAAAACTGCGCTGGCACAGGACTCATCCCCTCACTCACTCACCCATCAGCAGACTCAGAAAACTACCCCCATATCGCCATCATAGGCGGAGGCATCGGCGGCGTAGCCCTAGCAGTCGCCTGCCTCCACCGCGGCATCCCCTTCACCCTATATGAACGAGACAACAGCTTCGATGCCCGCTCCCAAGGCTACGGACTCACCCTCCAACAAGCCAGCAAAGCCATCCAGGCACTCGGTATCGACTCACTCACAGAAGGAATCATCTCCACAAGACACGTAGTCCATTCCACAGATGGCACCATACTAGGCGAATGGGGAGCCAGAAAATGGGGAACAGCAGAAACCAAAAAACCACCCAAGCGGACAAACATCCACATCGCCCGCCAAGCCCTAAGACACGCCCTCCTAAACCAACTCCCCAGCCACAGCACCGTAAAATGGAACCACCAACTCCTAGACTACAACGAAAGTAAAAACGTAACAGACCCCATCACCTTACGCTTTGAAATCGAAGGCGAAATCATCCATCAACAAGCAGACCTAATAGTCGGCGCAGACGGCATTCGCAGCTCCGTCAGAAAGCAACTCATCGGTGAAGAAAAATCACCACTTCAGTACCTAGGCTGTATCGTCATCCTCGGCATCTGCCCACTATCTCAGCTAAATGACCTAGAAAGCCCACTACTAGACTCCGCCACCGTATTCCAAACCTCAAATGGCAATGAAAGAATCTACATGATGCCCTACTCATCAGACTCAATCATGTGGCAACTCAGCTTCCTCATGCCAGAAGAAGACGCAAAAGCACTCAGCGCAAAAGGCACCACCGCCCTAAAACAAGAAGCATGCCGCAGAACACAATGGCACTCCCCAGTCCCACAGATCATGGCCGCAACCAAGGAAGCCCAGATCTCAGGCTACCCAGTCTACGACCGCGCACTCCTCCAACCACAAAACCTACAAACAGCAAACCAAGTCACCCTAATAGGAGACGCCGCCCACCCCATGAGCCCATTTAAAGGCCAAGGCGCCAACCAAGCGCTACTAGACGCACTCGCACTCGCACGCAGCATATCCATGGCCTGCAGGCCACTCTCAGAATGGAGGAAATCCGGAATCAGAAAAGCGGCCCTAAATGACTTCGAATCAGAAATGTTAGAACGCAGCGCTACCAAAGTAAAAGACTCAGCAGACGCCGCAGAATTCCTCCACTCACACATCGCACTCCATGAAGGAGATGAACCTCGAGGACGTTGCCTTAAAAGAGACTAACACCACATCCATAGATCCATCATTAATAATAAGTTATGATTTTACTTGCCCTTCTTGATCCAAAGTTGAAATTATAATCATGAAAATGTTACGTTCTATCGCACTCACCGGGAGTATCATCACATGCCCCCTAAATGCCCAGAGCAACCTAGCAGACGCATTTGACCCTCAACTCCACGAGAAAGTAAAAATGCTCAGCCCCCAGGAAAGCATCGCCACTATCCAGCTACCTCCAGGCTACTCACTTGAGCCAGTACTCACCGAGCCTATCATCACAGAGCCCACAGTCTGCGTATTCGACGGCAATGGTCGCATGTATGTCGTCCAAATGAATACCTACATGCAAGACGCAGACGCAACAGATGAAAAGAGCCCCACCAGCCGTATCTCACTCCATGAAGACACCAACGGCGATGGCAAATATGACAAACACAGCATCTTCATCGACAACCTACTACTCCCACGCATGGTCTTACCCCTCGAAGACGGAATCGTAGTAGGCATCACCGACACCCATGACCTTACTCTATACAAAGATACTGATAACGACGGCGTAGCCGATCAAAAATCACTCTACTACACCGGCGGAAACCGCGGCGGAAACATGGAGCACCAACCCACCGGACTCATCTGGTCGCTAGATAACTGGGTCTACACCACCTACAACACCAAACGCTATAAACTAGGACCTAACAAATTAATCACAACAGAACCCTCCGCCCCTAACCAGGGACAATGGGGACTCACACAAGACAATTATGGTAAGCCATGGTTCGTAAATGCAGGAGGAGAAAAAGGCCCTATCAACTATCAGTTCCCTATCGCCTACGGCACCTCTCTACACTTCAAAGATCAAACCGAACATAACTACAAAGACGTCTTCCCCATCTGCCCCATACCAGATGTCCAAGGCGGAGCCAAACGCCTCAAGCCGTTCAATGACGGAAAAGAACAAGTCCTAAACCACTTCACTGCCACCTGCGGACCAGACATCTTCAGAGGAGACAGACTACCCGCAGACCTACGTGGAGACCTCCTCTTTGCAGAACCTGTAGGCAGACTCATACGCCGCTCCAAAATAACAATCAATGACGGCGTCACCCACCTCGCTAACGCAAACCATAAAAGCGAATTCATCCGCTCCACTGACCCCAACTTCCGCCCCATCAACATGGTCACTGCTCCAGATGGCACACTCTATATCGTAGACATGCACCGCGGTATCATCCAACAAGGAAACTGGACCAAACCAAAAAGCTACCTCAGATCAGTCATCGATAAATACGGTCTAGATAAAAACATCCAGCACGGCCGCATCTACCGCCTAGTCCACAAAGACTTCAAACGCGGCCCTAAGCCTAACATGATCGGCGCAAGCCCGGCAGAACTCGTCAAACACCTAAGCCACCCTAATGGATGGTGGAGAGATACAGCCCAGAAAATACTCGTCCTCCGTCGTGATAAATCAATCACCCCCAAACTCACATCCCTACTTAAGGACCATAATCACCTCACACGCATCCACGCACTCTGGACACTAGAAGGAATCGGTGAACTAAATGAAACCCACCTCCGCCAAGCCCTAACAGACAAATCCCCAACAGTAGTCAGCGCCGGCATCCGCGCCTCAGAAACGCTCATCAAAGCAAATAACCCCTCAGCACCATTACTCAAACAATCCATCTCCAACCTCATCAAACACGATGACCCAAACGTAGTCATCCAGGCACTACTCACAGCCAACCTACTTAAATTCGAAAACATACACAAACTCAAGGAAACCGCCTCACAAAGCTCACGCTCAGCAGGTATCCAACAAACCATACGAGGCCTAGACAAGCCAAAAGAAAATCACAAAGGACTCACCAAAAACCTCCATAAACAATACAAGCGCGGTGAAGACATCTACCAGCAAATCTGTAGCTCCTGCCACGGCGCAGACGGCAAAGGAGTCGGCAAAGGAGCCACTGCACTCGCCCCTCCACTCTCCGGATCTAAATCAGTAAACGCTCACAAAAATCAAATGATTAACATCCTACTTCACGGTCTAGAAGGGCCTATCGAAGGAAAAACCTACACCGCACCCATGGTCGCCATGGCCTCTCAGGACGATCAATGGATTGCCGACGTAGTCAGTTTCGTCAGACACGGACTCGGCAACAACGCCAGCTTCGTCACCAAACAAGACGTCACTATAATAAGAGCAGAAACTCGCAACAGAAAATCCCCATGGACCATCGAAAAACTCACAAAAAAAATTCCTCAAGAACTCGATAGATCAAACTGGAAAGTCACAGCAAGCCACAATCAACAAGAGGCAAACCTAGCAATCGATGGAAACCAAAAAACTCGGTACACCACAAAAAAACGCCAAGAAAACGGTATGTGGTACCACATAGAATTCCCTAAATCCGTTGACCTAACATCAGTAACATTCGACACC
>JALZVD010000365.1 GCA_023300205.1 Akkermansiaceae bacterium
AGATGAGCAGTTGTCAGATGATACGAGCAATGACTGTGCAGTTTGAGATCAATGAACTAGAGGTAGCATGTATGATATCTCCTAGTGATGGTAACTTAAGACAATTAGATATATTAAGAAAAGTCTTGACTAGATTGGAAAGTCGTGTTAAGCTTGAGCTTGTAGCATAAGGAGGTAAAAATGTTATTGAAAGAATTAATACGAACATTACGTAAATTGGAAGAGGTTGTGTCCGAAGATCACAAGGTGGTGTTCAGAGAGCATTGCATAAAAGTATTCAATGACAAAGATAGGTTTGGAGTTAAGTCTATTGAAATATACACCTATGATGATGGTTGTGTGATAGAAGTTAACAAAGTTTACAAAGACGACAATTTGGAGGATTTATGCTAAGACATATATACATGGTGTTTGAACACTATGAAGATCATGAAGGTTATGTAAGAGAATTCCAACAGGCGTTCTCTAACCCCGTTCACGCTAACCAGTACGTTAATCATAAATACGAGACTACTCGTAAGGTTACCCGAAGTAACGCTGTTACGTACTATTTAGAGGACGAGAGACGTAGTGTTGAGATTGTATTGACTAAACTAGATCCAGATGTAAGGAATTGTGAATAATGTTATTTCGGGACTCAACTGAAGAGTTAAAATAGTTCTTGTCAATTAAACAAACTTATGATATATTAATAAAAAGGAGACCTTAATGGAAATTGAAATATATGAAAAATTAATGTCAGGAACTAATGTTTTCGTAACAGGAGCTGCTGGTGTGGGGAAATCGTATTTCGTTAATAAGTTTAGAGAGTACTGTAACAAGAAATACCTCAATATTGCGGTGACTTCCTCTACGGGGATATCATCAACGCATATAGATGGTCAGACTATTCATAAGTTTTTAGGCTTCGGAATACAAACTAGTAAGGATTACGTTAAGACTTATAAGAAGTCTAAGTTTTGGGATTACATGGTAAGTAGAGTTGAGGAAACTGACATAATCATAATCGACGAGATTTCAATGATAAGTTCGTTTCAATTGGATCTAATAGACTGTATCCTGAAAACTGCATGTGAATCATCTAGACCATTTGGGGGTAAGAGAATGTTATTCATTGGAGACTTCTTACAAATGCCTCCAGTTATACAAAATCCTCTAATAAAAGATTATTGGGCGTTTCAAGCCGATTCTTGGATTAATGGTAATGTTGAGGTTACTCTTTTAGATAAGGTTTACAGACAAGACGATTTAGACTTTGTCTCAGTCTTACACAAGGTAAGAAAGGGAATTTGTGATGAAGAGGTTAGGTCATTACTAAAGCAATGCGCTATATCAGAATCCACAGATTGTAAGGTTAAATTTGTAGCAACAAACTCTACTGCAGACAAAATCAATTCAGCTAAACTGGCGGAGATAGAAGCACCGTTGAAGGTATTCCGTGCCAATACTTATGGTAGGGAAAATCAAGTAAGAGCACTTACGAAGTCGATGATAACTCCCGAAGTTCTATCACTTAAAGTTGGAGTTAGAGTATTAGTGACTAAGAATGGAGACAATTACGTCAATGGTTCGATGGGCACAGTAACTAAGTTCACTAAGTATGGAAGTCCAGTTGTTTTATTAGATACTGGTATTACTGAAATTTTCGAATATCAGAATTGGGAATTAAAGAGTCATGCAGGTAGAGTTTTGGCAGAGTTTTCGCAGATCCCTTTGAAACTGGGGTACGCAATAACGATACACAAATCTCAAGGTATGACCGTAGACGCTGCGGAAGTTGATTGTTCAGGAATATTCTGTGCTGGACAATTATATGTTAGTCTCTCTAGAGTTAAGTCTAATAAGAATTTATTTCTAAAAAACTTCGATAGAACTAATGTTATTGTTGACAAAAGTGCTCTGAAGTTTTATAATACATTAGGAGGAGAAAAATGAAGAAATTTAATTTGTACGAACATTTACAAGACTTGTTCGAACCTTATCATCAAAATTCAACAACTGCTACCATGATGGAGCGAGCTAGTAAAGAGTCTATCACGCACATTATGGACTTGAATAGATTTATTAGTCAATGGGGAGATGTGATCGATTCAGTTGATAAAACATATCTATACTGTAGATTTGAAGATTTTGTAGGTTTAAGTCCCAGACCAATTAGACCGAAGTTTGTAGCTTTAGAAAAAGCTTCTGGTGATCCCGATAAGTTAAGTGAATTACTTAAGAATAGAGAAGAGCTAGGACACAGAGAAATATTAGTTTCAACTGAAATATACGAAGCTGTGAATAGTCCAAAGCACTACAGTGCTAGCAAGATCGAAGTGATAGATATCATTGATAGTATCTTGGAGTCTCAACCCGAATTAAGTGCGTATCAGGGCTTTCTACTGGGTAACGTAATAAAGTACGTATCTAGACTAACACTTAAGGAGAAGCCTAAGCAGGATGCTAATAAGGCTAAGTGGTACTTAGAAAGGTTGATCGATGTACTGTGAGTTTTGTTTAGTTAAGTGTGATAACCCTGAATGCGATCTGGAGGTACGAAATGATTAAGGCTTTGTATATCAATCACATGGGAGATGACCTAGCAGTGGTTAATTCAGCACGGGTTTCTTATGGTATAGAGAAACCTGAACTGGACGCTAAGGATGTCAAATTATTGAACTATTTAGCAAAGCACCAGCATTATACTCCATTCGAACATTGTGTATTATCAGTTAAGGTAGACTGTCCTCTATACATTAGATCTCAGATACATAGACATAGAACGTTTTCGTATAACGAAATATCTAGAAGGTATACCGACGAAAACTTACGTTTCTATACTCCTGAGACTTTTAGGACACAGCATGAGAGTTCTAAACAATGCTCTGCTGACGACGTTAGTATTGAGACTAATGCTAAGCTAACTCAAACTGTTAACGACTTACACCAAGCTTCTCTGGACGTATATAACGATCTAATAGATCAAGGCGTTGCTAGGGAGTTAGCACGAGGAGTATTACCGCAGAATTTGATGACTGAGTTCTGGATGACGGGGAATCTACGTAACTGGATTCACTTTCTTAAATTAAGGCTTGACAGTCACGCACAACATGAAGTACAATTAATAGCTAAGGACGTTCAGGAAATTATCAGGATGAGATTTCCAAAGGCTTCCGAAGCATTATTTAACAACTTATAAAAAGGAGAAAATTATGAGTGTAGATGCAAAGATTTATTCGAGGACTGCAGCATTAGCTGGAGGACAAATTGATTTAGCGACATTATTAGGAGAGAACATCAACTATTATGCGTTAACAATTCAGAACCAAACTGGGGCTGATTTACTTATTGGAGACTCTGATGGACAGCATTACATTGTTGCTGACGGAGCAGAGTTTGAAGTTGCTAGCATCGATGCTGGTATTAGTAATTCAGATTCCTACTTCAGAGCTGAGGATCTATTTCTTAACTCTGTTGCAGGCGGAGCTGTAAACATCTTATTTGTCGCTGGGAGGTACTAATGAGTTTAGGTAACAAAGCTAAAGGTGGAGGATCTACTAGTTCAGGTGGTGGAGGAACAGATCCACAAACTGCAGTAAATACTGGTAATATAGCTAGTAACGATACCGACATTACTAACAATAGTGCCAACATTGGAACGAACACTAGTGGTATTGCTAATAATGCTACAGATATTTCGAACTTGGCTACAGTTGCTAGTACTGGAGATTTTCAGGATCTAACTAATGTTCCTAACTTGGATGCAACGATCACATTTGCTAACATAACAGATGCCAACAATTTCGCAACAACAGCTGCTGACGCATTGCTTATTTTCGTTACTGAAGAACAACAAATGTATCACACCTCACAAGGTGGGCTAGTTCCCTGGTTTCTAGGATCAGGTATTGATGCCTTAGGATTAGTTGATAGCGGATTTGTTGCTGATCAAATTTTAGTTACTGACGGATTCGGATCATTTCTTTATGAAGATAAACCTAGTGGAACTAAGTCTCATTTTGCATCATTTAC
>JALZVD010000366.1 GCA_023300205.1 Akkermansiaceae bacterium
ATCACCTGTGAGCTGGGATAATGGGTCTGGGGTGGAAGTTGGGTTTGGGTTAGAGACTAGCCATTCGATGTCGTTTAGGCTGAATTGGCGAAGTGCTGCTGGGTCTAGCAGTGTGTTGTCTGGATTTGAGGGGTCGATGGTTTTGTATGCGCCAAGCCAGTGGGGGTTAGTGACTCCGTCGATTTCTTCGGTGGATGGATCTGAGTCTAGTATGGATGCGTTAGCTGTGGCTCTGGCGTCTGGGCCTAGGCTGGACTGAAGCTTACCTAGGGCGATGAGTAGTCCCATTCTGGCGTTTGCTTGTGCTTCTGCTTGTGCTTTGTCTGCATTACCCGATTTTACTTCTACTGTGCTCAGGTTGAGCATTCCTAATGCGAGTAGCATGAGTAGGGACATGATCAAGATGGTGGAGATAAGTGCGAAACCTTTTTGGTGGTTAGGCTCTTGATCTGAGTTGGTTGTTTTAACGTGCATGTTAGTAGAGTGAAGAAGCGATATTATTAGTAATAGACAGGTTCTAATACATTGGCAGGAGTGAATAAATGTATTTACATATGAAGTATGATAAAGTGTGTCATGAGATTGTCTACTGGCTAATTAGCTAGTTTTCACTTAGTGGAGTGGTTTTTTGCAAAAAAAGGCCACTCTATTGAGTGGCCTTTGTGATTCTTTAAAAGAAGTGTTATTTTATGCTTTGCGGCGTCTGAGGATGAGGGCTAGTCCGCTGAGTCCAAGAAGGGCTGTGGAGGATGGCTCTGGGATAGGTGAGGCTGAAATGCTGACATCACCAATACGCGTCGCTGCTTGAAGGTCGTTGTTTGTGCGAGTACGGTCAGTGAATCCAAGGCGGATCTCGACGGACTGACCTGCATTTAGCGCAAGGGTGTCAGTAAAGCTGACAATTCCCTTATTACCGTTACCTGTAGAGCCGGTATCTAAAGCTCCGAACTGGGCAAAAGCTCCGCCATCAACGGCAACAAAAAGACCGGAGTCACGTGCACCATAACTGGTTCCACTGCCAGAGTTGTTGAACAGATGGTAGGAGAAATCATCGAGCGTCTGGTCTTGTGCGGCGGTGAAGGTGAATGAGATATATGGTCCAAGAGAGACGTGACCGACATTTAGGGCGCCATTGAGTGTGCCGTTACCAGCCGTGGTACCATTACCAAAACGGAACAGCAGATCATTTTGGTCTGCAAAGCTGCCTGCTACAGCAGCTTGGCTTCCATGGACGGCGGCAAAGGTGCCTCTATTGCCAATTAGGTTATAGTCGTCAGAGCTTGCAACCAACGTTGAGTCACTAACTACACGTGTTAAGGCAGTTGCTGACCCAGAGATGCCACCATCGCCAGTAGAGGTAGCTAACAAGCTATCGTATTGTAGGATGACGGCTGCTTGAGCTGTGGTGAAGGTAGTTGCTGCTGTTAGGCAAGCGAGTGTGAATTTTTTATTTGTCATGTGTTTTTGTGTTTTTGTGTTTACGCTTAAAGTTGTTACTGCAAATTACTTTAAGTGATATGCTTACACAATTATAAAACATATAATAGCTAGCTAATAAGGTAGGATTGGCAGATTTGGCAACTATCATCGGTTAGTTGTCTTTGTTTTCATTGGTTGTAACTATATGATGCCTCTGCGGATACCTTTGGCAACGGCGCCTGCTTGTGACTGGACGTTTAGCTTCTTGTATGTGTTTGCGACATGGAACTTGATTGTATGGGGGGAGAGGTTCATCAGTTCTGAGATTTCTTTGATGGCTTTTCCTTCAGCAAGGAGTTCTAGGACCTCGATCTCTCTGTCTGTGAGGTCATGTTCTTCAGAGGTGTTGTTGTTTTTTGCATTGTTAGCATTACTGGCTGCTGAGAATGCGCCGAGAACCATGGATGCTACGTGGGGGTCTAGTGAGGCTCCTCCGGACATGACGTCTTCTATTCCGTGGATGATCTCTTCAATGCTGGTGTTCTTAAGCAGGTAGCCAGATGCGCCACTAGAGATGGCGTGAAAGACGTCTTTTTGCTGATCTGATCCAGTAAGTAGGATGAATTTAATTTCTGGGTGATTGATTTTAATTAGCTTCATGCCTTCTATTCCATTCATTCCTGGGAGAGATAAGTCCATGAGTATGAGTTGAGGTTTCCTGGCTGCTTTAGGGAGGTAGTCTATGGCTTCTTCACAGGATGAGAAGTCACGTGTGACTTGTAAGTTTGTGGTTTCATTTAAGGTTTCAGAGAGGTTAGAGCGGAAGGCTGCATTATCTTCGATGATCCAGAGTGTGGTGGTAGATAGTGAGTGTGTCATGATGTGGTGTGTTGTATTTAAAGGGATTATTTCGATGGAGAAAGGGGCATCTTGAGTTTGATTTCTGTGCCTTCGTTGAGTGCGCTTTTGATGGATAGGTCAGCTCCTAGTAGTTTGGCACGTTGTTCCATGTTGAGTAATCCTCTGCCGGATTCGCTATTTGTTAGTATGCCTTTGGAGAAGTCGAACCCACAGCCGTCATCGCGCATGCTAATAGTGAATACGGAGGCTGTTATATCAGCTTTGATTAGGATGTTATTAGCTTGGGCGTATTTAGCGCAGTTAAAGAGGGATTCTTTGACTAGCAAGATGATATTACGGCGCGTGTTTACAGGGACTTCAATGTCTTCGTAATCATCGTGTGCGTTAGGGAATTCATAGGTGAGTTTACAGTCATTAGAGATGCTAGTGGCTGTTCTCTGAATTTGTTTTAGGAGGTCTGATAGTCTTACTATTTCTGAGTCTGTGTGCCAGATGATTTCTTTCACTGAGATGTAGCTTTCTTGTGATAGGTGGTCAATTTCACGCAGTTTGTCTTTTATTTTTGTTTCCTGAGTTAGTTTGTTAATTCTGTTAGAAATCATAGAGATGGTTCCTAGGTTTCCACTGATGTCATCATGGAGGTCAGCGGCGATTTGTTTTTGGAGTGCGAGCATTTCGAGCTGTTTTTGTTTCTTCATTTTCACGAAGAGGTAAATAAAGAAAATGAGGGATAGAATAGCGAGACTGATGACGATGGTCCAGTATCTTTCAGAGCGTATGGCTTTGGCGATGGGAATTTGTTTGCTGATCTTTTGGTATGCTTTTTCTACGATGTTTCTTTTGGCAAGTTGCTCGATATATGTTTTTTCAGATGTGATATTGAGTCCGTTGGTTGAGCCATCGACGAGGAGTGAAGTGTCTGTTGGGTTTAGGGGTTCGGCTAGGTTTGGTGAAATGAAGACCTTTTTATTCAGTTCTAACATGTCTTGATTTTTTCCATTGTCGCCGATGACTCGGATTTCACCAAGAGCAAGGACGGGGCGGCCATTATGAACAGGGAGTTTAGTGAAACTAAGGCGGACATAACGACCGCTGAGGGATTGAAGGGGGTGGAACCTTACTTGATCTTGATCAGATCGCTGAATATTTTTTGAACTAGTGATTTTATCTGGTTTTATACTAGTTAGAAGTTGTAGTTGGTAGATATAAGGGAGAGGGATGGAGGGTGTATGGGAGTGAGGGTCTTGCGCCGTGTGTAGCTCTACGCGACCAATACTGTATTGTTTTCCTAGGTCGATCGTTATCGTAGTATCTTTATTCTTAGGGTTCTTTTTTTTGGGGGGGTAGTAGATGAAGTCATTTAGAGTTTTAGCGGCGTCTGTAGTTTCTCCTGCTAGTGACTTTCCTATATGAGAATGGTTATCAACCAGGTATTTGCGATGCCAGTATGGTGCTATGTTGTATGAGTTAGAACATTTAAGGAGATTAATAACGGGAGGAGCAATGTTAATACCATTTCTAAAAACCAATAATTCATCAAGAGCGAAGAATTCTTTATCGCTGTCAGGGTGGCCTTCTGTGACAGTGATTTTTATACGGTTGATGGGTGAATCTGGAGCGCGAAAAATGACTGGTGAGAGTCCTGGGTCAGGAAAATCTTGAGTGGTCCAATCTACTAAGGTGATGGGTGATTCTGGATGTTCTAGGCTGAATCCTTGGATTTTGAAGCGTTTAGGGAAGCCGTAATTAGAGTCTGTGGAGTGGTTGTGGTAGAGTGCTGGTATGAGAGCGATTGCTTCCAGTTTTAGATTTTCTGTCTGATTCAGTGTGAGCTCGATCCATGCTTCTTTTGGTCGGTCGAGGTCTTCTGGATTTAGATGACAGAGGATGCCGAATTTCCGTTGTGGTGGTGATGCTTTACTGGAGGATGAGGGGAAGCGTTCTAGTTGAGAGCGTAGCCATGCTTCTTGTTTGATTAGTGAATTGTATCCTTTTGCAGGAATGAGTTCACTTTCTGTGTAGGTGCTTTCAGTGTGGTTGGTGTCTGATGGATTGAGAGGGTGTGATTGGCGTGCTAGGTCTAAGTTTTGTGAGAAAGCATTTACCATCAGCAGGAAGAAGGCGGTGATGGTGAATGGGATCGTCATGTAGGGTCTATACTATTTAGTTTTTTAAATATGAAGATATAGATTAGTTTTTGCAATAAAGAAGTCTTGCGGGATTTTTAGGTGGTTTGATTTGAAGAAGGTTGATTTTGGAGTTTTTATCTAAGAGTGTGTAATATGGCGGTTTTGATGGCAGGGTTACCGTGGTCGGATTCTAAGTGGGTGCAGGAGGCGCTGAGGGATGGATTATTTTTGAATGCGGCGATGTTGTTGAGGTCTTGGCTGAATTTAGAAACGACGCCGTCGCCGCGGAATTTTAGGGAGGAGAACTGTGATGAGATTTTGTCTAGTTTGCCGATGCCATTGCGAGCGAGGTCTAGGAGGTTATCAGCGATGGCGGTGTTGGTGAAGTTACCTGATTTGATGACGGCGAAGTCATTTTTGAGTTTTTGCCAATCGTAGTTGAGGATGTTTTCTTCTGTTATGATGCAGTGGTATTTGATGTCTGTGGGGTAGGATGATTTGGAGAGTAGGTCTAAGTAGTTTCCGTTTTGAGGTTCCGCGAGCATGCGTGCGCATTGTGAGTTGATATCGATTCCAGCATCGTTGGCCCATTTTTCTAGTTGGTGGGTTAATTTACCGAGTGTGAATGCGGTGGCGACTCTGGTTCCTTTGGAGACGAAGTTTCCGCTATCGTCTGCTTGCATTGTGGTTAGCGTGGCTTTGAGATGATGGTAGCTGACGCTGAGCCAAGCGTGCTCGCTTCCGAGGTGGGGAGTGGAGATTGTGGTGAGTGATGAGACGTGGTGGTGCTCCGGATGTTTTGTTAGATATTCACGGCAGACGATGCCGCCAGCGCTGAAGGAGATGAGGCGGACTTTGTCACAGCGGTGTCTGCTGATGATCTTGAGGATGCTTTTTTCTAAGAGGATGGCGGAGTCACGAATGTCTTTGGTGCCTTTTTCTGGAAGTGCGAGGGTGTAGAGTGCTGACTGGCCTTCTTTGATGTCATCAGGGTCTGATAGGGTGAGATCGGTTGTAGGGTTTTTCTCAGTGAGGTGAAAGTTTCCCATGTTGATGATGTCTTTTTTTTCTAGTTCGCTGATGAGTTGTATGTCGCTCCAGAAGTTTGAGCTCTGATTGAATCCGTGCACTAGGATGATGGGAGGCTGGGCGCTGATAATGCGAGATGAGCCGATTTTGGATAGGAATTTTGGCTTTATGATCATGACTGCGGTAATGATGGCAGTGATGATGAAGAGTGAGGTGATGCTCTTTTTCATGGTTTTAGTTTAAGTGATGATGTGAATGAGTCCAATTGTTTTTAGTGATGTTAGTTATCAATTGGCTTGATGTTGGCTTGACGAAGTGGTGGTGAGTAATCAGGTTTCTAGAGGATGAATGAATGGCAATATAAGTTAGCGAAAGGGATGCTTTTTAAGCTGGATGCGGAGCAGGCGCATCATGTGAGTATGGAGATATTGAGGAGGGCTGAGAGTATGAAGGTGTTAAAGTTACTGACGAGAAATTCATTAGCTGGGAGGACTCATTCGGTGGATTGTATGGGGCTTAATTTTCTTAATCCTGTGGGTTTGGCGGCTGGTCTAGATAAGGAGGGGAATACGATTGATGCATTGGGTAGGTTGGGGTTTGGATTTATTGAAATAGGAACGATTACGCCTTTACCGCAGGCAGGGAACCCTACTCCTAGGTTATTTAGGATCATAGAGGAGGAGGCAATTATTAACCGTATGGGGTTTAATAACTGTGGTGTTGAGAAGGGTGTGGAGAATGTAAGAGCTGCGCGGACTTATAAGAAAAATGGAGGGATTGTGGGTTTTAATATTGGTAAAAACAAGCTGACTCCGAATGAGGATGCTGTTAGCGATTATATCAAAGCGCTTCGAGGCTGTTGGGGGGTGGCAGATTATGTAACGGTGAATATTTCATCGCCGAATACGCCTGGTCTGAGAGATTTGCAAGCGGCTGATGATACGGCAAGATTATTGGAGGCTTTAAAAATAGAGCAAGAACGACTGATGGCTGCGACTGGCTTGAGGATGCCTATCGCGCTCAAGGTGGCTCCAGATATGGGTGAGGAGCAAATTTCTGATCTTAGTAAGGTGTTTCTAGATGGTGGATTAGAGGGTTTGGTCGCTACGAATACGACGATCGATAGAGAGTCTGTAAAGGGGAAGCCTTTTGCAACGCAGGCAGGTGGATTATCCGGTGCGCCAGTGACAGCGAGATCCACTGAGGTTATTTCAGCCTTTCATAGTCATCTCGGTGATAGGGTGCCGATCATAGGGGTGGGAGGAATTATGTGCGCTGAGGATGCGAAGGATAAGTTCGCAGCAGGTGCGAAACTGATCCAGTTATACACGGGATTTATTTATCATGGACCTCCGCTGGTGCAGCATATTATGGCATCCCTAAGTAAGTGAGGAGTATTGTGCTAATATATTAATGAGATGTGTTGAGTAGATGGGTTCAAAATTGGTGGTAAATGAGTGGATTTTCGTCATAAACGTTGAAAAGGAGTGAGTTCTCTTAATTTAGTCTGGTCAAAAGAGTAGAAAAGTCACATTGTTTTTTGGATGCAAAACGATTTTATGACAAACACAGTGGATGGGAATCTGGGGCTAGTGGGTCGTCGTCGTTTTATGGGATGGATTTCGGCTGCGGCTTGTGGCGCTATGTTTAGCGTTAGAGAGGCTAAGGCAGGTTTGTTCTATAGTACGAGACCCGTGGAGGGGATTCCACAGTCGTGGGTAGATGCGAAGGGCTTGGATGTTCTACGCTATGCTAACTACATCAAGGGTTTAAAGCTAAAGAATATGTCACCTCATACGGTTCTTTATCCTCATTTTAAAACTAGAGGTAGGGTGCGTAATAGCATTCCCCCGCGTTATATGTGGAGGAATATCTCTGCTACGTTGAGGGTGATCGATGCACTTGCTTCTCGTATGAGAGCTAGGCCTAAGCCGCTGGTGTCAGTCTATAGAAGTCCTACTTATAATAGGGCAGTAAGAGGAAGAACTCAGTCGCAGCACCTTTATAATAGAGCAGTGGATGTGCAGTTTTATGGTGTTTCTGCCTATACAGTGTCATCTGTAGCTAGAAAGATGCGTGCAGAAGGAACCTTTAAGGGTGGAGTGGGACGCTATAGTTCATTCACTCATGTAGATACACGAGGCACTAACGCTGATTGGTAGGTTTTTTTATCCAGTTGAGTTCATTTCGAGAGCAAATAGAATGATTGCTATTTTAGATGAAACGGTCTAAAAATATCTCACTATTGAGGGCAGAGGAGAAGCTGCTGATGTAGCTAATTAACCAATAAAATTCTTCACGTGGGATTTATAGATGCAATCAAACGCTGGAAGCTGGCCCAACAAGGGATGTCTTCTGGTAAAAAAAGAAGGACGCATGAGCAAGGTTCACTCACTGGTTCTATGGATAGGAGCTTTGGAGTAAGGACTCTCCTGTATCTATTATTCATCTGTTTGAGCACAGTGCTGATGCTGAGAAATCCTTCTAGCTATGAGAGTCTATTTGGAACAGCTACTTTTTTACAGATAGCGATATGTTTTGGAGTGATCTCAATATTTGAGATTCAGCATGCGCACAAGCCGCGTAATGGCAGAGTGGTTCTTATGTTTGGTTCTATCTCGCTGCACCTACTTTTGATTCATTTGATAGGAACTATTTTTTGTGATACAGACTGTGCGCTACTATCTTTGCCTTTTGCGCTGGCTCCAATGATTACTTCTGTATTGCTAAATAAGCAGGGGGGAATTTTTGCGACGGTGGCGGTTACGTTAAGTGGTCTTTTGATTGTTCCTAAAGATTCGTTAATCCACTATGCTGTGATGAGTCTTTTGTGTGGGTTGATGGTGGTGTATCTCACAAAAAATGTGAGACGCAGGGGATCATTGCTACGTGCTGGAGTTTATGCGGGAGTGGTGATTTTTGTATTGGCTGTGATCTATGGGATGATTGAGATGCCTCAGAATAGCGAAGGCTGGGCGGATCTAGCTCAGGAGTGTGGAAGTGCTGTTGGTGTGAGTATTCTGATAGCGATGATTGTTAGCGGTTTACTTCCAGTCTTAGAGAGTCTTTTCAGGGTGACTACGGATATTAGCTGGTTAGAGCTTAGTGATCTGAATCATAAGTTAATGAAGAGGCTTCAGATGGAAGCTCCTGGGACTTTTCATCATAGTTTAGTGGTGGCGTCATTAGCCGAGGCTGCGGCTGAGAGTATAGGGGCTAATGCTCGAATGTGCCGAGTTTGTGCTTATTTCCACGATATAGGCAAATTGAAGAAGCCTGAGTATTTTATTGAGAATCAGGGTGATGAGAATCCGCATGATACGATCACGCCGACGATGTCTGCGTTAGTGATCATAGCGCATGTTAAGGATGGTGTGGATTTGGCTGTGAAGTATAAGTTGAATCCGCTGATTATTGATGT
>JALZVD010000367.1 GCA_023300205.1 Akkermansiaceae bacterium
TGCCAATTAGCAGAAATGAAAATTCCTCAAACACCCCCCAAATGGGAAGACATATTAGCGGAAGCTGGTTCCTGGGACCGGGTCATAGAAATTACGACCTGCGCACGAAAAGAAATTGAGGATACCGACCGCTATCTTCACTGGGATGAATTCAGGCATCGCACCGGAAACAAAGATTTCTCTGCGAAAGAAAAATGGGCTTCTTTGAAAAGTAGCCGAGTCACGAAGTCACAAGCTGTTCCTCTTGAGGATCCGAAAGGCCGAAAGTTTCATTTTTTTCTCACTCAAAAAATGTTCCAGCTTCTTCACCAAGTGGACATGAAAGCTGGAGGCGGGGTCTCTGCTCCACCCGAGATCACGACACCAGATAGCAGGGATCGCTATTATATTTCTTCGCTCATCGAAGAAGCTGTCACTTCGAGTCAATTGGAAGGTGCTATCGTTACCCGGTCGCAAGCCAAGGAAATGCTTCGTTCCAACCGGAAGCCCATCGACGAGAGCGAGCAAATGGTCCTCAACAACTTCCTGACCATGAAGAAGCTGGGTAAGCTCAAAGACTCTCCTCTGACTCCCGCATTAATTCTTGAGATCCATCGAGAGATTTCAGCAGGAACTCTCGAGACCCCATTTGATGAAGGTCGGTTTCGAAGCGCAAAAGACCGCGTAAGGATTGAGGACGTCGAAAGCGGTGAGGTTATCCATACCCCTCCTCCAGCCAAGGGACTTGAGGCTAGAATTCAAGCTCTCTGCGACTTTGCCAATGACCCTACAATGACCGGTTATCTCCACCCAGTCATTCGCTCAATTATTCTACACTTCTGGCTCGCCTATGAACACCCGTTTGTCGATGGAAATGGCCGGACTGCTCGTGCTATTTTTTACTGGTCCATGCTCAAGCACGGCTTCTGGCTCTTCGAGTTCATCTCAATTTCACAACAAATCCTAAAGGCTCCCAAGAAATACTACCGCGCCTTCCTCTACACAGAGACCGATGATAATGACCTCAACTACTTCCTTCTCCACCAACTGGAAACCATTAATCAGTCCATTGCGTCACTGCATGGCTACATTGCCCAAAAGCAATCGGAGTTAGAGTCTATCCGCAATACCATTAGCCCCTCTCTGGGCTTCAATCATCGTCAACTTGCACTCATTCGGCATGCTATTAAAACACCAAGCGCATCTTACACTGTTGTGAGTCACCGGGCGAGTCATGGCGTCGCTGTTCAGACAGCACGCACAGACCTGCACGAATTAGAGTCTAAAGGGCTTCTTCTTCGCAGTAAAATTGGAAAAGCATTTCATTTTATTCCTGCGGACAACCTCCCGAAACTCCTTCAAGACCTGGCCTAAAAATCATCTAAATTTAAGTTCCCCTCCGCCGTGAAACCCGCAGGTCTGGCTAAGTGATGTGCAAAGACTCTTCTGTCGCAAGTCTTGCTACCGTAGAATTCAATTCAGACAATATGAGAGAATCTTTACCAACTTCGTATCACCAGCGACTTTCTTTCGAGGATTTGGAAAAATTAGTAGAAAAGGGTGAAGCTCCCGAACCTGATTGTTTTCACGTTTCGTCGCCGTTCCATGCGTGGTCTAAAGAGAAAAATCTTAAGGCAGAAGAGATCGAGTCAATCGGCGAAGTTCCGTGCGACGTTCTCCTATGGGCGCGCGGAGAACCTGAGAATCCAGCCGCGACAAAGTTAGGAGGTATCCCTTCGTGGCCGGAAGGGGTGGCTCTTCCGTCGGAGAAGCGTGGCTTCGGGGTGATTCCATCCAAGCTTCGTTTTTTGGGACAGTTCAATTTCCTCGATTCGCTGGATGTTCTTCCAGAACTTCCAACAGGATTCCTCTCAGTATGGGCTCCGCCTGAGTTTGAGTATTCGCCCGATTCAGTGAAGTGCTTTTGGCTAGATCCTGAAAAAGTGATGCCTCTAGGAGGAAAGAAAGCGTCTTCTGATCTTTCCCTCTTTTCTGAAGCGCTGTTTCACGCAGTGCTCTATCGCAGTGCCGACTTGGTCACAGAAGTTGACGAGGATATGGCTCGAGAGTCGGCGGCTTACATGCAGGCTGTTGAAGAATGTTTGAAGGATAAGTCTAAGCCGATGCCCGAGCCTCCTGCATCACTCAGCGAGGCACTTGAACTCGCTCCAAGCGTAACGACAGAGATGTGGCACAGTTCGAAGTTTGGAGGGTTAGAAGCAGGGAGCCAACATGGAAGCGATTTCGATCCCAAACATTTCTTTATGCAGCTTCAGTCGATTCAAGCAGTATGCGATAAACCTTACCCATGGATTGGTCACCCCGAACGGCTTGGCCTCGATTTCTCTGAAACTGGAATTCATCATGAATCCAACGAGGTTATGATGGGTGATATGGGTGAGCTCGCTTTTCACCTTTTTGATAAGGGGAAGGTGAAAACCACTTTTGAGTGTGGATAGATCGAGGCGATTGACTCCATATCTATCGAATCACGATTTGTTGATGCGAAAGTAATTTATCTTTTTAGAATAAAGTTCATTGACATATTTTCTCATGTTGTGCAGGTTCCGCCCGTCGCAATTTTTTGACCCATGATTCATTTGTATTCTTCACTCACACTCACCAAGCAGATTGCTATGGGAATGGAGGAATGCCTGTGCAGGGTTTGAACGACGTATTAACAAGGACTTAACTAGAGTTCGCCGCCGATCGCCCTGCTCCTCTTAACGGATCAGGGCTTTTTTGTGTCCCGCTGCGTCTACCTCAATTTTAAACAACGAAACTCACACCCTATTTTTTAATGCCATAATTATTTTCTGAAATACTCTTTACCACCTGAATATTGAAATAATCAAAAATGACCTCTTTTGATTGATGGAAGAGAACAGTCTCGAATCAATCATTTCTATTTTCTAATGCGGGATGAGTGCTGGTTCTCAATGCAGTTTCATAAGCCGCATGACGTGGGTTCCATTCCCGCTCCCGTAACCACTCTTCAATTTCTCTTCAGATGGGAGCCATGGTGTAACGGCTGCATTCGACACTGTGACTGTCGCGGAGTGAGTTCGAGTCTCACTGGTTCCCCCAAAGAGTTTTTTACCTGCTCCTGTAGTGTAGCGGCTTAGCACAACCGACTTTCTCTCGGTTATCCCCGGTTCGAATCCGGGCAGGAGTGCCACTTTTTCACTTAACTACCCGGATCGTATAACGGTCATTACCCCGGAATTTGGATCCGGTGATGAGGGTTCGATTCCTTCTCCGGGCATTTCAAGCTCTTGGCTTTTAGCTTTTAGCTCTTAGTCCGGTCGACTGGGCTAAGAGCTAAAGGCTAACCGCTAAGAGCCGACACCTAACTACCACACGGCCAATTTTTCACCTCCACTTCTTATGACTCAATCCCTCCATACAAATACCGTCCTTGTCCTGAACCGGAACTGGCAGGCTGTTCACACGACTTCTCCCGT
>JALZVD010000368.1 GCA_023300205.1 Akkermansiaceae bacterium
AGAAGTTGCTGCTGGAGTAGTAGGCGCTGCTGCCGCTGGAGTTGCTGCCGCTGTTGGCTTAGCTTCTGGTGTAGCAGGAGCTGCCTCAGCTTTAGGCGCTGCTGGCTTCTCTTCTGCTGGAGTATTTTCTTTATTTTCAGACATTGTTTCGTGATTGATTAGAAGTTAAGTCCTGCTTCACGAGCTGCATTAGCGAGTGATTTGATTTTTCCATGGAAAAGATGACCACCGCGGTCAAATACGACTGCTTCGATCTTCTGCCCCTGGGCTCTCTCCGCGATAAGTGATCCTACCTTAGCAGCTGTTACCGCGTTGGATGATCCCTTTTCAATGGACTTGTCTAGACTAGAAGCCGCACAAAGTGTGGTTCCCGCTACATCGTCGATGACCTGTGCATAGACGTGCTGATTTGAATAACTTACCGCTAGGCGTGGACGTTCAGCTGTGCCAGAAAGCTTCTTTCTGATACGGCGGTGAATACGCTGGCGGACTTTCTTACGATTGAGTGTGCTCATTTTCTGATTTTCAGTTTGAGATTAAATTGTAATGGAATGCCTTGGTTTATTTACCAACAGACTTACCTGCCTTACGACGAACGTATTCGCCAACATAACGGACACCCTTACCTTTATAAGGCTCCGGCTTATAGTAGGCGCGCACCTCAGCGGCGAACTGTCCTACTTCCTGCTTATCGATTCCTTCTACCTTAACCTTCGTGTTCTCAGCAACTGTTACCTTGAGACCTGATGGGATTGGGTGAAGAATTGGGTGTGATTTACCGAGGCTGAGGTCAAGGATTGCTCCCTTTACCGCTGCTCGGAAACCAACTCCGAGAATTTCTAGATCCTTAACATAACCTTCAGTAACACCAACGATCATATTGTTAATGAGGCTACGTGCTGTGCCGTGAAGCGCTCTATGTGAGCGGCCTTCTGTGGCTCTATTCACTGATACAGATCCATCTTCCTGTGTAAGAGTGATCCCTACTGGAAGCTGGAAATCCAACTTACCCTTAGGTCCTTCTACAGTGATGTTACCGCCCTTGTCGGATACAGTGACTTTTTCTGGCAGTGTGATTGATTTTAATCCTACGCGTGACATAATATTATCTCCTTTATTTGATTAAATTTATACTACCAAACGTTAGCGATAACTTCACCACCAAGCTTTGCTTTACGAGCTTTCTGACCGGTCATCAACCCCTTAGAGGTAGAGATGATCGCGATGCCAAGTCCGCTAAGAACACGCGGAATCTCATCCGCACCAACATACTGACGAAGACCTGGCTTAGACACTCTCTTCACGTTTTGAAGCACCGCTTCTCCCGCATCAGAGTATTTTACCTTTACCTCGATCTCAGGGAATTGCCCCTCAGTCTTGGTCTCGTAGTTCCAAATGTAGCCTTCTTCCTGAAGAATCCGGGCGATTTCCGCCTTCATCTTTGAGAATGGAGCTGTGAATGACTCGTTACCTGCATTTGAAGCGTTCTTCAAGCGAGTAAGGAAATCGGATACTGGGTCACTAAGTACTGCCATAATATTTATCCTTTTCTAAATTAAATTGTTAAATGTGAAGCGATTAAGCTGCGGAATCTTCCTCTTCCTTCTTGTTATCACGGAAAGGCATTCCAAGAGCACTCATAAGTGCACGGCCATAATCATCTGTAGCTGCTGATGTCACGAAGATAAGGTCGAAACCAATCTCACGTTTGATCTGATCTAGCTCTACCTCAGGGAAAATTGACTGATCAGGGATACCTACAGCGTAGTTGCCATTACCATCAAAGCTCTTTGCCGAAATACCGCGAAAGTCACGAATGTTCGGAGCGGTGATATGGATGAAGCGATCGAGGAATTCCCACATCGTCTTACCACGTAGGGTAACACGGGCTCCTACTGCCTCTCCTTCACGGACCTTGAAGTTAGCCACTGACTTACGTGCGTAAGATACAGATGGCTTCTGTCCTGTGATTTTAGTGATCTCCTCTACGGAGTCTTCGACTGCCTGCTTGCGATCAGTCGCTTTGCCACAATGTGTGGTCACAACGATCTTCTCTAGTGCGGGCACCTGATGAGGATTGGTGCAGCCGAGCTCCTTAGTAAGAGCTGCGCGGACTGTATCCTCGTAGTATGTTTGCATGCTTGGTTTCATAATTTTGCGGGTCAGCTTAAATGTTATATTTAATGCTAGCTTAAGCGCTATCCTTCGGTAAAATCATAGTGACACACCTCAGGCGGACGCGGGACGTAACCCATATAAGCCAATTCCACAAGCGAAATCGCTAAATTATTTGGTTTTTTTTGAACTCACGCTAGAAATTTATAAAATTAACCCAGACCAAGGAAAATCAATCACATCAGACAATGAAACAACAAGTCCAGCATCCCAAGCAAAACTCTGCGCCTCCTTCTTTAAAAAAGAAATTTACCCTCAGCCCACATAACGCAATCTTCACTGCAGGCGAAGACTTCATCGAAGTCTATGTAAACACGACAGAACCTAAAGCCCCCTCGCCAGCACACTCCAAGTCATTGAACAAAGAACATTTAAAACCCATCTCCAACCCAACCAGTAAAACTCAAAGCCCACATAAGGCCCTCCCTCCAGCATCCCTTTAGACAATTCATCCCCAATCATCAAAAACACCATAACGCTGAAAAAACAAACCTAACAACATCTTCACTCCAACCCGCCCCCTCACAAGAAATGATATTTACTAGTTAGCTTAAAATTATTCTTGCACCTTCAATCACCAGCGTCAACTCTCAGCCCATGGATTACGGACCATTAGTAGAGATGCGAAAGCAACGATTTGCAGAGGTAGAGCTTGCCATCTCTGACCCTGACCTCTTCTCAGACCAAAAGAAAGCCACTGAGACCATGAGAGAACACGGCAGACTCAAAAGCCTCCTTCAAATGTGGGACGAACTCCAAACCTGTAAGCTAAACCTCAAAGAGAACAAAGAACTGCTCAAAGAAGACGATCCTGAAATCGTAGAAATGGCTCAAGAAGAAATCCCAGAACTCACAGCCAGAATAACCACTCTCGAACAAGACGTCCAATACGCACTTCTACCCAGAGACCCCACAGAAGACCGGGACGCCCTCGTCGAAATCCGCGCAGGAGCAGGTGGAGATGAAGCCAGCCTCTTCGTTGGCGAAGTCATGAAAATGCTCGAGCGCTACGTAGACCGCAGAGGCTGGAAACTAGAACACCTAGAAAGCAGCCCATCAGACGTCGGCGGCTTCAAAGAAGTCACCCTAAAAGTAACCGGAGAAGAAGTCTTCCGCTTCCTTAAATACGAGTCAGGCGTCCACCGCGTCCAGCGTGTCCCAGCCACAGAAACTCAAGGCCGTATCCACACATCCACCATCACAGTAGCAGTACTCCCTGAAGCAGAAGAAGTAGATATAGAACTCAAAAAAGAAGACCTCCAGATCCAAGCCACACGCTCAGGCGGCTCCGGTGGTCAGCACGTCAACACCACAGACTCATGCGTTCAGATCACTCACATCCCCACCGGCGTTCAAGTAAGATGCCAAGACGGAAGAAGCCAGACCCAAAACAGAGAACTAGGCATGCAGATCCTCCGCGCAAAACTCTACGAAGCAAAACTCCGTGAAGAAAATGAGAAATACTCAGCCCAGCGCAGATCACTCATCGGCTCAGGTGACCGCTCAGAGAAAATACGCACCTACAACTTCCCCCAATCGCGCGTCACAGACCACCGCATCAACTTCACATCTCACAATCTAGAAGGAATCCTCGCCGGAGCACTCGGAGAAATCACAGACAACCTCCAAAAAGCAGAGATGGAACAACGCCTCGAAGAAGCAGGAATGGTATAGACCCCCATGAAAACCATTCTGGAAACTCTCGACGGCGGCACCCAATGGCTTGAAAAAAAAGGCATTGAAGACGCGCGTCGAAACATGCAGCTACTCATCTGCTACCAGCTAGACTGCAGCAAGATCCAGCTCTATACCCGCTTTGATGAAACCATAAACGAAGCAGACCTCATACCTCTCCGTGAAAAACTCAAACTACGCGGTGAAGGCACACCTCTCCAGCACCTACTCGGCACAGTAGAATTCTACCGCAGAGAATTCAAGACAGATAGCCGCGCGCTCATCCCCCGTCCAGAAACAGAAGAACTCGTCGAAATCGCCATAGAACTAGCAAACAAAAAACTCACCTCTCCCCCTCTTGTAATCGAAGAACCCCCTCTAACAGAAACACCGGATAACGAAGAACAACCCTCTCACCATCAAAAACATGAAGAAGAAAAACCTAAATTCAAAATCCTCGACATGGGATGCGGCTCAGGAGTCATCGGCCTCAGCCTCGCTGGCGAACTCGGTCCTCGCGTAGAAGTCACCTGTGCCGACATTTCAGAAGACGCCCTCAGCCTAGCAAAAGAAAATTCTGAACTACTCGGCATAAAAAATGTGACCTTTTTGACCACAAATCTATTCTCAAAGGTAGAAGATAAATATGATTTAGTCATTGCCAACCTACCATACGTACCAGAAACAGACCGCCCATCACTCGCTCCAGAGCTAGAGCATGATCCAGATCTCGCTCTCTACGGAGGTAAAGATGGACTCGACATCATCAAACTTTTCATTCAACAAATACACCTGCATCTCAACAACCATGCAGACATCGCACTAGAAATCGGTATCCATCAACACCAACAAGTAGAACAGCTACTCACACAAGCCAGCTTCACAGACATCTTTACCAGACAAGACCTATCAGGAATCTCACGCTTCCCGGTAGCCACATTTACCCCTTAATCTTACCAACAACAAAAAACCAACAATATGGACAAACTCATCGTACACGGCGGCACCACTCTCAAAGGATCAGTCAATATCTCAGGCGCTAAAAACGCCTCACTCCCTATTCTAGCCGCCGCCCTACTCACCGCAGAAGACGTCATCATCCGCCGCGTGCCAGATGTATCAGACACCAACTACATGATCCAGATCCTCTCCGCACTCGGTGCTGAAGTAGAGCGCTCAAGTGGAACTGTCCGTATCAACTGCTCAAACATCGGCTTTGATGCCCCCTACGAACTCGTCCGTAAAATGCGGGCATCTATCTGCGTAATGGGTCCACTTCTAGGCCGCCTTGGTAAGGCAAAAGTCTCACTCCCAGGCGGATGCGTCATTGGTGATCGCCCAGTCGACCTCCACCTGAAAGGTCTCCGCGCACTAGGAGCAATAATCGATATGGAAGGTGGCAACATGGACATGATCGCCCCAGAAGGAGGTCTAGTAGGAGACGAAGTTGACCTCCGAGGCAAGCATGGACCCACAGTATTAGGCACGGACAACATAATGATGGCAGCTGTCTTAGCAAATGGCACCACCATCATCGAATCTGCCGCCTGTGAACCTGAAGTAGTAGATCTTGCTAATTTCCTCATCGGAATGGGTGCACAGATCGAAGGAGCAGGCACCAGACGCATCACCATTCAAGGCGTAGAAAAACTTCACGGCGTAGAGCACACCATCATCCCAGACCGTATCGAGGCAGGTACATTCATGGTCGCTGGTGCAATGGCTGGCTGCAAAGAAAATGGAATCACCCTGAACCGAGTTCTAGAGGAACACCTCATCCCCACTTCTGAAAAACTCATCGAAGCCGGCCACTCTGTAAAATTTAATGCAGAAGGAACCTCTGTAACAGTCACTCCTGGTAAGCAACCAAAAGGCTGCAACATCGTTACCGCTCCACATCCTAATTTCCCCACAGATATGCAGGCTCAGTTCGCCTCACTCTTCGCAGTCACGCCAGGAATATCCGTCATTGAAGACACCATCTTCCCTCAGCGTTTTATGCACTGTGCAGAAATGTCCCGCATGGGAGCTAGTATCAAAGTAGATAACGGCACCGCTGTCATCTCAGGAGTAAAACAACTCTCAGCTGCACCCGTCATGGCATCAGACCTCAGAGCATCCGCAGCACTCGTCCTATCCGCTCTAACAGCCAAAGGAAGCACAGAGATCTCCCGCCTCTACCACATCGACCGTGGCTACGAAAACATCGATGAAAAACTTCTCCAACTTGGCGCCAACGTCGAAAGAGTCAGAGAATAATATTTGGAGGATAAGGTTTTTTAAAAAAAGACACGCTTACATTATTGCCATTCATTTAGGTTTCTGATAATTCTATTATCAAAGACTATCATGATTGACCCTAAACCCACATCCATTCCACAAAATATCGATGAGAACAGACCTAGAATTCTCATCGTTACACCAGAAATAACATACCTCCCTCTGGGAATGGGAAACATGGCACAGCGAATGTCGGCCAAGGCTGGCGGTATGGCGGACGTATCTGCCTCACTCATCAACGCCCTATTCGAACTAGGTGCAGACGTCCACGTCGCTCTACCTAACTACTCAAAAATGTTTTGCTCTGAAGGAAAAGATATCATTCAAAGAGCAAAAGAAAAAATGGCCGATAAGCTAGGTGAACAGCGCATCCACCTTGCTGAAGACCCCATCTTCTACAGAAAACAACAAGTCTATGACCCTGCGCATAACCATCTAGCAGCACTTGCATTTCAACGAGAAGTCATCAACAACATCATCCCTAAAGTACAGCCTAATCTCATTCACTGTAATGACTGGATGACCGCTCTCATTCCTCCAGTATCCAAGAGACTCGGCATCCCTACCCTCATCACCGTCCACAACATCCATTCCGAAAGGCTCACCATGGGTGAAATCGAAGACCGCGGAATAGATGCATCAGAATACTGGGAAAACATGTACTTCACTGGCTCACCAGCTGACTACCAAGACGCACGCCATAACAAACTAATAGACTTTCTAGCTACCGGTATTTTCGCTGCTGATCACGTCAACTCCGTCAGTAAAACCTTCCTCTACGAAGTCGTAGAAGGAAAACACCAATTCGTCCCAAAGGCCATCCAAACAGAACTTGCAAACAAACTCTACGCAGGTCATGCCACCGGTATTCTAAATGCACCAGATACATCCTTTAACCCAGAGACAGACACTGACCTCAGCCACCATTATGACGAGTATAGCCACGTCATAGGGAAAGCCGCTAACAAGAAACAATTTCAAGAAAAAATAGGACTCAAAGTAGATCCTAACGCCCCCCTATTCTACTGGCCATCAAGACTAGACC
The DNA here is from genome assembly GCA_023300205.1 of Akkermansiaceae bacterium. Lineage (GTDB taxonomy): Bacteria > Verrucomicrobiota > Verrucomicrobiia > Verrucomicrobiales > Akkermansiaceae > Rubritalea. The sequence goes on from JALZVD010000368.1 coordinate 7,175, forward strand.
CCATGCAGAAAGGCTGCCAGCTACTCGCAGATATCCTCTACCAACTCACTGCAGACTACGCAGACATTGGACTCCAAGTAGCCATCGTCGCCAGCGGTGAATACGAGCAGCACTTCCACGACATCGTAAACCAGCACGGCCTGCAGGACAGAGTTGCCGTTAAACCATTTGAAGAAAAGCTATCACGCCTCGCATATGCAGGCTCTGACTTTATCATCATGCCATCCAGATTTGAACCATGCGGACTACCACAAATGGTCGCACCCATGTACGGAACACTATCAGTAGCACACAACACTGGCGGTATTCATGACACGGTTGATCACCTGCACTACGACGGCAACCTAGGAAACGGATTCAGATTCGATGACTACGGAACCGCTGGACTACGCTGGGCCATAGATGAAGCAGTCAGATTCCACAGATGGGATCCTAAAGACAAAACCAGAGTCATCCAGCGCGTCATGAAAGAATCCAAACAGCGCTTCAACCACGAGACAACAGCTACAGCCTACATCGACCTCTACTCCAAAATGTTAGGTAAACCAGTCGTTGAATCATAATAATAACCATCGCTCACTATGGCCTGCATCATCATCGGAATCACTGGCTCCATCGCCGCTTATAAAGCCGCAGACATCACCTCACAACTCATCAAAGATGGCCATGAAGTACACGTCGTCATGACTCAGTCAGCCACTGAATTCATCACCCCTCTCACCCTTCAAGTCCTCTCCAGAAATCCCGTCCTCGTATCATTAGAAGATGAAAAGCAATCCTGGAAACCCGGCCACATTGACCTCGCAGACCGCGCAGACCTCTTCGTCATCGCTCCCGCCAGTGCCAACACCATCGGTAACCTAGCAAACGGACTAGCACCAGACCCACTCACCTCCATCTACCTCGCCACCAAAGCCAAGATACTCATCGCACCCGCCATGAACGGCAAAATGTGGGACCACCCAGCCACCCAGCGGAACGTCAACACCCTCACCAAAGACGGCTGCAAATTCATCGGCCCAGAACAACACGGCATGCTAGCCTGCGGCTACAAAGGCAGCGGCAGACTCCAAGACGTAGAAACCATCCTACAGAAAATAACCTCCCTCATATCATAACAGCCACAGTCTCACCAAACCACTTCATCCACTATAAAAGATGCATACCTATTCCCTCCCCAAAGAAAAATCCTGTCAAATCACAAAATAAAGGCAAGAGATAGAAGCTTCGCTACAGGAACAATTTTAAAAGATAAAGGTCCTAGCTGTTATTTTCACCCCGCTCTGGTTTTCCAGAGCGGGGTTCTTGTTTTTAAAGATCATTAAATGCCTGACGTTCACCCTCTGCATCACAATAGCATTTTATTAAAAAAAGAGCGCTCAAGGTAACCATTTGTCCATAATACCTGATTTTTTTGAACCCCCCTCTTTAAAGTTAATTATTGTTTAAGTTTAACCTTTGACATAATATAAATAATTACTAAACTACAAAGTGTGTAGAGCATGTAACCAAATGGTTACACCTTCCTAGAAGTTTAATAAACCGATGAAAATGTTCATTTCCCCCCGTGGATACACACTTAAGGCTTTGCGGAGTGCCTAAAGCACTTCCAAAGAAACTAATCATACTATGAAAAATACACTAATCACTCTAGCTTCCGTTGCCACTCTTGCCGCTTCTGCTAACGGCCAGGTCATTAACTGGGCTACTCTAGGAGCAGATGCTAACACCATCGCATCATTAGGTGGACAAACATTTACCGATATTGGAACGACTCTAGGCATCGCAGACTATGTTGGTATTGATCTAAATCTTAACTATACATTTGATGGAACTGGCAATCAACGCTTTGAAATCAATGGAACAAGCACATCGAGTGTCAATGGACTTTCAACTACTGCCCAAAATAATAATTACATAGTAATTGATGGAACACTTGCTTTTTCTTTCTCAACTCCTGTAGGTTTAACTTTTGTAAATGGCAGTGGATTATCAACTGGTGAAACCAACTTCGTCAGAGGTAACGGAAGTCTTACCAGCACTCACACAGAGGCAGGCTTAGTCCTTACAGATGATAGCGTTTTTAATAGCACTTCTTCTACAATCGTTACACCTACGATCACATGGTCAGGAACTGGGACCAGCTTCGGACATGGAGCAGATGTCGGTGGATTTTCAGCAGGTCGCCTAACCCTTACTTCAAACGTTCCAGAGCCATCAAGCACATCACTTCTTGGACTCGGTGCTCTAGGCCTTCTTGCACGTCGTAAGAGATAACCTTTAGTTTAAGGATAAAGATCCTACAATTTAAACCCGTTCTGGTTTTCCAGAGCGGGTTTCTTGCTTTTAAAAATCATTGAATGCCTGAAGCTTCACCTCTGTTCACAATAATATTTTATTAGAAAATATGCGCATTTAAGGCCATTATTTGTTCATTAACACCTACTTTTTTAAAGTTCGCTTTTAAAGTTAACCATTATTTAAGTTTAACCCTTGACACAATATAAATAATTACTAAAATACACACTGTGCAGAGCATGTAACCAAATGGTTACACCTTCTTAGAAGTTTAATAAACCGATGAAAATGTTCACTTCCCCCCGTGGATTCACACTCAAGGCTTTACGGAGTGACTAAAACACTTCCTAAAAAACTAATCATACTATGAAAAAGACACTAATCACTCTAGCTTCCGTTGCCTCTCTTGCAGCTTCTGTCCAAGCTCAGACAGTAATATTAACTGATAATACTCTTAGCTCCGCAATAGAGATTCTGCACACAGAAAATAATACAGGTGTAGGCACTACATACTCATACACAGCACAATCAGTAGGTGGAAATACTGGCGCTTTCGCTCAATTTGATTTATCAACAAGCTGGGATGGAAATGGAACTTTTGGGAATCAAGGCACTTATTACAGCATTCCAGGGTTGTCTTTTGATCCCACGGCACTAGGTAAAGCAATTGAGTCTATTACTTTTTCTGCTGATATTTTTGGCTTAACTAGTAATACAGGGCTAAGATATGCTGCTTTTCAAGGATCTACTAGATTGATTTTGGGAGATGCATCATCGAATGGAATAAATTTTTCAGAAGCATGGGGTAAGAATACTTTTACAACAACAAGTTTTAACTCTCTGGATACATCAGCTACTGGTGATGTCATTACATTTGGTCTATGGGTTGGAAACGGTATAAGCAATCCTGAACCTAGGGTACTTACTACAGCTGTTGGTGTTGATAACCTTAGTATTAGCGTAGCAGTGCCAGAGCCATCAAGCACAGCGCTTATTGGACTCGCCGCCCTGGGCCTTCTTGCTCGTCGTAAAAGATAGACCCTTCGCTGCAAAAACAATTTTTCAGGATCAAGATCCTACAATTTTAAACCCGCTCTGCTTTTACAGAGCGGGTTTCTTACTTTCTATCGATAGGCTCTATCCCAGAGGTAGATCTTATAGAAGAATAGTACCAATGACTAATCAACCAGTAAATCCATGACACACACCCGATTCACACGTCCTCAGAACACCTAAGTCTACAAGATTAAAGGCCGTAGAAAAACCTCACTATAAAATCTCCTCAATCGGAATCTTCCCATTTGTAGCAATAATGCTCATGACATCTGGCTCACCCTCCTTTGGCGTCAGAGTAACCTTCCCGCCAGTCGCCTCTATCAGCAACTGACCCGCAGCTATATCCCACAAAGAAATCCTAGACTCCACATACGCATCCAGTCTCCCTGTGGCAATGTAAGCCATGCCCAGTGCAGCAGAACCCATCATGCGCATCTTACGCGCTCGCAATGACGCTCTACGGAATCTTTCCAACCCCGTAGAAAGCGCATCCTCCGTCTTACCACAGCCCACATAAAGAATACTCTCCTCCAGCTTCGTCCGTGAGCTACAAGAAATCTCCTTCCCATTCAGATAAGGCTTCTCTCCCTTCACCACCGTCCATAAATCATCCATCGACGGGTCATAAATCACCCCCACTGTTAACTCACCCTTACACCTCAGAGCGATCGAAATACAATAATGAGGAATCCCATAAAAGAAATTCACCGTCCCATCAATCGGATCAACAATCCATTGATTCTCTGAATCCTGATCACCTGCAATACCCTCTTCACCATAAAGAGCATAACTAGGAAAATCTCCTAACAAAATCCCCGTGATCAAATCCTGTGACTCCCTATCCAGAGCCAATTTAATATCATGATGCTTCGCCTCATCCACCTCCAAGGCACAACCAAAATTCTCTCTCAAAAGCACACCCGCTGCCTTTGCTGCCTTCACTGCTGTATCTACCGCTTTCATAAATTTTCTCTCTCTAGTTACCCCACCCTATAATCCTACACTACGCCGCCTATCTTCCTCCATCCCCATAGCCACCTCCACCACACTATGCGCTATCCTATGCTTATCAGCCTTAGCCACCCTCTCCTCATCATCTCGGAACACCAAGATCACCTCATTCTCATCAGAATCAAACCCTATGTCCCTCCTTGAAACATCATTCGCCACAACCATATCACACCCCTTCTTTAAAAGCTTACCCCGCGCGTTCTCAACCATATTCTCTGTCTCCGCTGCAAACCCCACTAGCGTCCCTTCAAACAAAAACTCTCCTCGCGCAGAACCAAGTATATCCACATTACGCAAGAGATTCAAAGTCAACTCCTCACCACCCTTCTTCATCTTCTGCTCAGCCACAACCACCGGCCTATAATCCGCCACAGCTGCCGCAAAAATAGCCACATCAGCCTTCCCTATCCACCTCTCAACCACTGCATACATTTCAGCAGCACTCTCCACAGGTATATAATCCACCCCATCCGGCACCTCCAGACCTGCATCGGTAGGACCAGAAATTAAAATCACCCGCTGACCCTTACCCGCCGCCACATCCGCCAGCGCATACCCCATCTTCCCAGATGAACGATTCGTCAAATACCGAACCGGATCGATCGCCTCCCTCGTAGGCCCTGCTGTAATAAGAATAGTCATTTAATTGCTACCCAGAACCTAACAACATCCTTACAAGCTACAATAGAAAATATTTTTTCAACCCAACCCTCAATCAACCAGCACAAAACATCACCAAATCCTCAATCGCTACCTCTCCTTAATTACTCTCCCTGATAGCGATAATGCCCAGTGATCGTAAACGTAAGCAAATCATTGCTCCACTCAGCACCATCACCATTATTATGAACTACCCAAACCTCGCCAAAATGTGAACCAGGACCAGGAACAACAATCCCTATATGCGGGCGACCATCTGGCAAACTCCAAACCACAATATCTCCATTGCTGTAATCAATAGTCGAACGCGTATTCTCAAGCTTCACTCCATGTCGCTCAAAAAACCGCTGTTGATTCTGAACCCTTCGATGATCAATATTTGTATCCGTTTGCCTCTGATTCCACAACTGCGGATACTGATGAAAATTCTCCTTCATGTCCTCGTGAATCAACACCTGTAAATCCACACCTAGCTGACGATAAGCCCTCACAACCATATCCGTACTCGTTCCACGATCAGCAGAAATATCACCATTTGGGTAACCTATGTTATTATACACAGATCCATCATAGATCACACCCTGCCGTGTTCTATCCAGAGCCGCTGCTGCCAATCTATCTCCATAGCCACCTGTATTAGAAAGATCATTAATAGCCCCCTCTAACTTCATATCTGTTGGCAAATCATTAGAACTCTTCACCAAATCAGCAAACGCAGGCCACGCAAAATAACTCACAAACACACCAGCCAGAAGCATAATTACCCAGCCACCCATCACAGGCTTCTTGCGTTTCTTCTCCGGCACAGGGCCTATGTATTCAATTGGGGTCATCTGCTACTGCTGTATCTTACTATAAACAATACTGTTAGACCATCTTTTTTTCAATATTCAGAAAAAAACTTACCCATACTTTTATAAACAGAACTCACATCACAGAAACCCCTCACACTCTAACAAGAACCTAACATCTCGCAAACCAGATTTCTACCCTCACAAATAGATTCAGAGCCGTCACTCCCCTTCACCCGTCTCACCACATGCTCTATCCCCACGCACCAAGCACCCTCAGGAATCAACTCCGGAAACTTATCTGCCCACTCCACCACCAACACACCATCCCTATCCAAATAATCTTCCCACCCTATCTCAAGCATCTCCTCAGCCTTCTCTAACCGATACACATCAAAATGAAACACATCCACCTCACCTACACCATCACCCGCGAGATATTCATTCACCAGAGCAAAAGTAGGACTCGTCACCTCACCAACATAACCCTTACTCAACGCTATTCCCTGAGTCAGATGCGTCTTCCCCGCACCCAAGTCACCAATAAGAGCTACAACATCACCAGATTTCAACCGCTCACCCATCTTCACCCCAAACTCCCTCATCGCATCCGCACCAATGATCTCTACTGGAAATAATTCATTCATCCACACCTCTTTAACACCAGTTCTAAATTATTTGTATTAAATTATAAAAAAAACTTGTCGAACTCCCTACATTATGTTCCATTTCCGCCCCGCGAGAGATGAATAACTCATCTACTCCAAATACCATTTAACCAACAACCTTGTCACGACCATGGCATATTCAGTTTTCAAAACAGGCGGCAAACAATACCGCGTTCAAGTAGGTGACCAAATCGACGTCGAAAAGCTCGACCTAGAAGCAGGCACAGAAGCAACATTCAACGAGGTTCTTCTCGTAAACGACGGTAGCTCTACCACAGTAGGCGCACCAGTAGTTGAAGGAGCAGCAGTGAAGGCAACAGTCGTCGAGCAATTCCGCGGCAAGAAAGTCATCGCATTCAAGTTCAAGCGTCGTCAAGGATACCACAAGACTAAGGGATCTCGCAGACACCTCACCAAGCTAGAAATCACTAGCATTTCATAACCACTAACTCACTACTTAGACATGGCTCATAAGAAAGGACAAGGTTCCGTCAAGAACGGCAGAGATTCACGCAGCAAGCGCCTCGGCGTTAAGAAATTTGGCGGCGAAGTCGTCATCTCTGGTAACATCATCATCCGCCAGCGCGGAACAAAATGGCTACCAGGCACTAACGTTTACATGGGTAAAGATCACACCATCCATGCTCGTGTAGACGGAAACGTTTACTTTGACAAAAGTGGTCGCCGCGTAAACGTAGCACTTGCAGAAGCATAAGCCTCCCATAAAATAAACAATTTCTCTAAAGACCTCAGCTCATCGAGCTCGAGGTCTTTTTTTGTATTCATCTTCTCACAAACTCAGAAACCAACCTCCCACAATCATCCCAGCCCTCTTTTCAGAGGAATAGATCGCAACATAATAGCTATAGAACACCCCGTAATCTCTAATAATTCTTCAGCCCAGTCGTCTCACCCAGACCAAACATGATATTAAAGCACTGGATAGCCTGACCACCAGCACCCTTACCCAGATTATCCTCAGCACTCAGAAGCAACAGCCTTCCAGTCCGCACATCATAATCCCAGCCTATATCAATATGGTTCGTCCGCGTCACATTCTTCGTATCCGCCGGATTCCCCTTGCCCAGTAATCTCACAAAATAAGAATCCCCATAAGCTGCCTCCAAAGCCATATCCACCTTCTCAAGATCCGCCTCACCCCCGATAAACCTCGCAGAAGTCGTACTACATATCCCATTATGCGCAGGAATCAAATGCGGCGTAAACGACATCGTCACCCTCTCCCCAGCTGCAACCGAAAGCTCCTGCTCTATCTCTGACAAATGCCTATGCTTCGGCACACTATAAGCACGCGCACTCTCATTCGCTTCACAATAAGAAAACATCACATTCCCAGTCTTACCCGCACCACTCACCCCACTCATGGAACAAGTCACAATACTCTGTGGATCGATCAGCTTCGCAGCCAACATCGGTAACAGCGGCAGACTCACACTCGTAGGGTAACACCCCGGTGAGGCCACCAACCTCGCCTTCGCTATCTCCCCAGACCTCACCTCCGGGAAACCATACACTGCCTCCTTCAGTAACTCAGGCGCAGGATGCACCGCTCCATAAAATTCCTCATAAACCTCAGCATCACTCAGACGGAAATCCGCACTCAAATCAATCACC
>JALZVD010000369.1 GCA_023300205.1 Akkermansiaceae bacterium
AGAACGTCCTAGCATAGCGGCACCTACCAAGGGGCGAACTTTGACGAAGGGGTTGATGGTTAGAGTTGTCATAAAACTTAGCTAAAAAGGCGTGGTAGGTGTCGGCTACTGCGTCTTGTTCGCCATTTTTATTGGTTTTCATTTAGCAAAGGTTTCATTTGGTATTGTTCGTTGATCATTATGAGGAGAAATCAGTGTAAGCAAAGCAGATTTAAGCTAAAATGTTATATTACCATAAGCAAGAATCCTTACTTCTTTTTTTCTTAACTGATTTAATTCGTAAGATAATACAGATACCCCAAATGAGAGTTAAACCTATACCAATGAAAGCAATATATGATTCGCTAGAACCTAATGTTGGAATCCAACAGACAGATCCTATAGTGTTGAATAATACTCCTAGGGCAAGCATAGTGGATTTATTAAACCTCTCTCCAATAGAGAAAAATGATCCTATAGTATAAGTTCCGCCACAAAATAGATTCACGGAAAGTTCTTTACTTTCGCTAGGAGTTAGAAAGCCTGCGAACATCAAGGACGGTAAGGTGATTATTAAAATGCATATGAATGTTCCAGCAAAGGCTAATTTAGCAAACAAACAAAATGTGTAGTAAGCTGAAGACATTTATTTTTAGGCGAACGTCATAGCATAGCCACCGCGGACGGAGAGGGCGAACTTGACTGTAGGTTGGTGTTGTAGTTAGAGAAAAACTGCGGATAAAGGCGCCGACCGTGGTTGGCTACTGCGCCTTGTTCGGCATTTTTATTGTGTTTCATTGGAATAGAGCAATTCGCTATTATCTTGAGTCATATTCTATAGAGGGATGCAGGTCTTGCAAGGCTTGAGCAATCTTCTCATGGTTTATAGCCAGATGATCGCTTAAATGGTGAGACTGTCTATCGACCGTCTCGAACCAACAACGGCGGTCATCGATTCTGTAAACGAATCGGCTGATATTATTGGGTTCTAGGTTTCGGTTAATCCAGCGAAATCTAGGAGCGTCAAATATGGAGATCGCGTGGGAGGATATATCAATGCTAGACTCTTTGGGATTTAATATCCCAAGTAGAAATCCACCGCAAATAACCATGCCACCAACTAAAAGGACGGGGAACAGAATCCACTCAAATGACGATCTAATCGGCAAGTTATATGCCATGGCTATCAGAACTCCGAGAACGAAACAAATTGCGATTATCAGCGAAATAATTGCAGCGGTGTTACATGTGCTATGTCGGATTACGCGATTCATTTTTAGCCGAACAGTGTTATTAGTATGGCACTAGCTGATATTTTGCTGAGTGATAAGTAGTTGATATTGAGGGCTTTCGTTTTTCATAGGCTTCTGTGTTAAAGATACTTAGTTATAGTGATTGGCTTTGTTTCACACAAGTTTTTATTCATTAAGATGTATTGAAAATCTAACCATCCAGCGCATTCAATATTTTTCAGAAAATATCGAACAATCACTGAATCTTAATAGTTCGTAACCTATAAGTATTCATCTTGCTTTTGACTACTCATGACGCCCATCAGAAAAGTATTACCAACAACTCTAAACATAGTAGCTCGATATGAATCTCCTAGATCTAAAAGTACAGATGCGGAACCCCTCCCTGGAATACCAGTGATGTTGAGCAAGCATGAGACAATGGATCACTAATATTCCGTTAAGAAACAATCTCAGTCCCTATTCCTGACTTAGTAAAGATCTCTAGCAGCAACGAGTGCCCCATCCTTCCGTCAATAAAGTGAACCTTCTTTACACCATGATCTAGTGCATCTAGAGCAGAATTCACCTTCGGTAACATCCCTCCTGAGATAATCCCTTCCTTGATAAGACTCTCCGCAGCCTCTTGGTTAATCGATGGTATGATAGTCCCCTCATCAGATGGGTCACGCATCACACCAGGCACATCAGAAAGGTAAATAAGCTTAGTAACCTTCAGCTCTTTTGCCAACGCGGCAGCAGCTAAATCCGCATTCACATTAAGCTTCTTTCCTGTCTCCTTCTCTGAGGCTAGTGGTGAAATAACAGGTACCATCTCCGCTTCTAAAGCCTCCTTCATCTTCTCTAGATTACAACTTATCACCTTACCCACTCTACCTATGTCAACTTCCTCACCCTCATCATTTTTAGATTGAATCCTCTCACCCGTAAACACCTGTGAACCAGGAAACCCTACCGCCTTACCACCGTAATCTTTAATCATCGATACCAGACCCGGATTAATCACACCAGAAAGCGTCTTCTCCACAATGTTCACCGCCTCAGGAGAGGTCACTCTAAAGCCTCCCACAAACTTAGCCTCTAACCCCGCCTCCTTCATCGCAGCTGAGATAGCCTTCCCTCCACCATGCACCACAATAGGATTAATCCCTGCCACTTCTAAAAAGACAATATCACGCATCACCTTCCTTACTAACTCAGGATTATCCATCGCAGAACCACCCATCTTAATAAGAAAAGTCTTCCCCCTAAAAGACTGCAGATAAGGTAAGGCCTCTACCAATGTGGCTGCCTTGCTAATAGTTTGGTCTAATGACATAAATTTAATCGTTTGTTTTTTTAGAATCCGCTTTCTTCTGCTTCCTAAGATCACGCCTTTCTCGGCGTCTCTGCTTACGAAGGTGCTTACGGTCACGTGCTGAAAGCTTCGCTACCGTGAGCTCTTTCTGGGCAAATTGCTCCTCTTTGTAAAGCACAGACAAGTCACCTAGATCATGCTGATTCTCTATCAGCTCATGGATAAAGGCAGCTCGGCTTTTCAAAAATGGAAACACCACCATACATACCAACAGAGCCGTTAACAGATAGATAATTGGCGCAAAATAATGAGTCTCAGCACTAAGATACTTAGTCCCAAAATAGAACCCAACAGCAAGCATCATCGCCCATAACCAAAAAATAACCACGGATCGTTTAACCGCCAACATCAGTAAAAACGCTGCCACAACACTCAGCAATAACTCATCCCACCAACGAATACGCTGGAAGTGAACCGTATCAAAATACACCGGAGTCAACGTCAGCTGGTTCAACTGCCTCACTGGAGACTCAATAGCTCGGTAACTATCTGCCTTCACCCCAGCTGCAGTAAGCACAGCATTCTCCGTTTCTACAGGAGACTCCTTTACAGATGTAATATCTGCAGAAATAACATGCGCCTCAGTCTCACCCTCCGTATGACTTGGAGTAAAATATCCAAACTCATCAATCGGAATAGTATTCCCCGTATCCCCTAAAGAAATGAATTTACCTATTGTGATCTCTACATCTTCTGGCTTCAGCTTTAAATGATGTAACCTCTCTAACAACAACGAAGATAAAATCACCCTGTCATCCCACACTGCCAGCAATGGAATATGACTCGTCTTAGGCTCACTCTCTAACTGAGAAAATCCTATTTTACAGTTACTCGGCATCTTCAAGCTCGGCGCCAAACTAAGATTATTCACTTTCGGAAGCATCAGCGCATTCCCTTTCACAACTTGTAAATCCACTGATGAATCTAATAAATAATCAGGAATAACCACCCTATCTACAGTCCTACGAAGTGGAGTAGAAAGAATACAAGAATCTAACAATTCAAGCTGAGAGTTTAGCGTGTTATTCTCAATAGCCGGCAAATCTGGCCAATGCAAATGCGTCCCCAAAAAGAGATGCTTAACATTCAACCTAACCAAGTTACTCACCGTTACCGCAAGATCTGTCGGATCATAAATCCCATAAGCGTTCGTCCCCTCAGGATCATCATCGATCATACACACCAGATAGCTTGGTGGCTCAGGAACAGCCGCACTCTTCTGACTCAGAACTTCTAAACTAGACAAAACCGTAACCTCATTAGGAACCCCTATCGCATCCCACTCCGCCAACGTCTTCCCCTGAATGAATGGTAAATAATGCTGAACCCTAGGCTGAACAAAATACCCAACAACAGCCACCAACATGAAGAGTAGAAAAATGGTCTTACGGATCTGGAGGTCTGGGTTCACAAATAGTTAAGTGGAATAGTTACGACTGGCTATCTACAAGATCCAGAACCGGTAAAATCGGCTCAGCATAGTCCGTCCCAGTCACCAATTCACGCAATAACTTAGCCGCTGTCGGTATATGCGGCGCAAACCATTCATCATTCTTATTAGTGACTAAATTACCATACGCACCCAATGCCTGCATCAAACGTTGAATAGCACACATCGTAAGAATGTCATCAAGCGGACGTTCCTCAGTAACATCCTCCCAGATATCTAGTAACTTCTCACGCTCTTCCGCTGAGTGATTCATATAAGGATCGTAAATCAATGAAGCCAGATCATATTCCTGTCTCCCTCTTCGCATTCCTTGGAAGTCGATCAAGTAAGCCTTACCCTCTTTCACAATAATATTCTGTGACTGAAAATCTCGGTGCACCAGATGCCTAGATGAAGCCCCAAGAGCCTCAGCCATATGTTTCAGCGCGGGGTGACCTCGTAATGCCTGCGTCTCACCACTAGACATCCCAAGATGAATCTCAGCTAAGTTCTCATAGAAATACTCCTGCTCCCAGACATACATCTCAGGATCAAAAGAAGGCTGAAATTCTAGATCCTTCGGCGGGCGAGTATAAAACAGCTTATCAAGCTGCTGGAAAGTAGAACGGTAAACAGGCTCACGCGCCTCCCATGGCTCATCACGCATAGAAAGTAGATCCTGATCTCCTAGATCCTCCACCAGCGCACAGCAACGACCCACATTATCATAGAGAACATGCGGAACATTTAGCTTCGCGTTAGTCAGAAATTCAGCCACAGGCAAATAATTAGAATTATCCGCACGCTCCAAAGTGTAATGAATACCAATATAAGTAGGAAACCCCTCTGGCTTCAAACGGATAATAGTGCGCCCTGAAGCTCCCTTAGTGATCGGCTCTATCACCACTGAGTGAGTCGGAGCTAAATCTAGATGAGCGCGTATCGCAGTGAGTAATGTATTTGCTGGCATAGTGAAAAAAATGAATAATTGTTACTTGGTTAGAGGTCTTGTCCGGTATGAGTTCCACTTGCTGCGTGCCTTACAATACAATCTGTAAGATCTGCATCATCTGCCACAGTAGCTCCCGGCCAAATGATCGTGTTTTTAAGCTTAGTGTTTTTGCCGATAATCGCATTACCGCCAATGACGCAAGTTTCTATACAAATCTCAGCACTCGGGTCAATCTTTGCTTTTTCATCGATAGCATTGGAATCCCCTCGCAACAGCTCATGCGCATCAAAATAAGATGCCCTTGAACCCAAATCATGCCAAGTTGCAGACTCAGAAACAAAAGCACCCAACTTCCCCTGCTCTATCAACTCAAGAAATGCAGGAACAATAGAAATCTTCTCATTTGCTGGAATCAAATCAAGAATGGCAGGACCAATACAATAAATCCCAGTAAACTGATGATTCCCTGCGTGCACACCACGAGCATGACGCATATCCACTATCCTACCATCCTCCACACCAACATTACAATTAGGACCAGACGGGAAAAGTGCCAATGTAGCTACATCCCCTGAGCCCAAATGCGCATCCATCAAAGCCTCAATATCCAAGTCCGTAAGAATATCTCCATTATAGATCAACAATGAATCATCTCCAATAAATGGCGCTATATTCTTAATCCCTCCACCCGTCTCTAAAAGCTCCTTCTCATAAAAAAACGTAAGATCAGCTCCGCCAAATTCCCCCTCAGGATATGCCTTCGCCCACTCCCCTGGAAGATGATGAGTATTAATCGCAAAATCCGTAATCCCCGCTGACAAACAATGCCTTAAACCATAGTTTACCATCGGTTCATGATACAGCGGCACCAATGGCTTAGGCAAAGAATCTGTAAGAGGTCTCAACCTAGTCCCTAATCCAGCTCCCAAGATGAACGCTTTATGTATATTCTGTTTCACCCTCAGACAATTAGACCAGATGGTTTCATAGGTAAAGAGTATATATAACTATCCTATTGACTATAATGGTAACTTGACTAAAAAACCCATTGGATCTATACATTTTCTATTATCAGGGTTCCAAATATCATACAATCATCTATGACTAAAAGCTCATCATACGCTAACCCAGACAGACGCACCTTCCTAAAAGGTGTCGGAGTCTCCATCGCCCTTCCCTTCTTAGCGTCCAATCCACTACTGGCAAACACCAGAGCAGACAGATCAATGCCACCAAAACGTATGGTTATGATTGCTTCCGGACTAGGTATGTATCCAGGGAATTTCTTCCCAAAAGATTTCGGCAAGAACTTCACCACATCCCCCACGCTCGCCCCACTAGAGCCACTCAAAGATGACCTCACCGTGTTCTCACACATGGATCATCCCGGACTATACAACAAACATGCAGGAATGAAAACCCTGCTCACCGGACTAGGATCATCAGCCTCCATCGACCAAATAGCAGCAAACCACGTTGGATATCAAACAAGGTTCCCATCACTCCACATCTCCATCGGTGGATCACAAGGAAACTCACGCACCAATACCGGCATCATTAAAAGAGAATTTACTGACCCTCGCAGACTCTTCGACACCCTGTTTATCAAAGATAGCAAAACAGCAAGTGAAGAACTAAAAAAAGAAATCTCACGCCAAGGCAGCGTTCTTGACCTCATCAGACGTCAAGCCAAGGCTCTAGAAAAAAGCGTTAATAAAGCCGACAAAAACAAACTAGATGAATACCTCACAGCCATCCGTGAATCAGAGATAAAACTCCAAGGAATGGAATACTGGAGAGACAAACCTAAACCAACTCCCAAATTTAAAATAGATCGCCCAAATAGCGATGTCGACTACCCTGTATTAGCCCCTATGATGTTTGACTTACTCTACCTTGCCATCCAGTCAGATAGCTCTCGTGTCATCACCGCTGGATTCGGATTGCACAATAAAGTCATCGAGATTGAAGGCGTCAAACTAGGATACCATACGCTTTCTCACCACGG
>JALZVD010000370.1 GCA_023300205.1 Akkermansiaceae bacterium
AGAATATGGAGCGTGGGCGTCCCGCCCTACGTCCCCGCCCCCAACCAAGAAAAACGGAAACCTAGAACCACCCAAGGGCATTTCAGCAACCCTCCCCACACGGAAGGACACTTTGGAAAGTGTCCTCCCCGCCCTCAACCCCGCCCTCAACCCCGTTCATCACTCATCACTCATCACTCATCACTCATCACTCATCACTCATCACTCATCACTCATCACTCATCACCCGCCTCCCAAGCCTCCAAGTCGCCCCCATCAACGCTCCTCCGACAGGAGTGAAAATCTAGAGTGCGAGTGCCCCTCGCATTTCCCCAGTATCTCGCCCCACTAAAACCTGTAAATCTCGGCTCGAGATCCCTCTCAAAAAACCACCCCGAGCCCCTCTCCAAAAAGATCGATCAAGCTGGTAGATCTAAAATTGATAACTAGATTCCTTCTTAGTGAATAACCTAGGCACGGGAATATACGAAAAGCTTCTGACTCGATCTCTCCAGTCAGATTTAGACTTCTTAGCAAACAGCGAAAAAATTCATCACCTCGACACTCTAGAAGATCAGCTTTTACCCGACTACCTAACTCGAAGCTTACAAGAGCACATTCTCCGGTCTTTAAGATCGGTCAAGTCACGAGAGGAACGTTACGAGATTGCAAACCGAATTTTGGAATCAGTCCTTCAGGACGACGCCTCGGCAGAAAGCTACTCCGCTAATGAAGAGAACCTTCTCACCCAGATATCTGAAACCGAAGAGAACCTACCAAGGCCAAGCGTGCCCCTCGCATTTTCCAGTCTATTCACCGGTGCAACTGGAAGCCCTCAATTAGGAAAAGAGCTCGAACTTGAATTTGAGACAGCCGACCGAATTGACCTACTTGTATCCTTCATCAAAAATTCAGGGCTCAATCTAATCATGGGCGCCCTCAAGCGCTTTGTCAAAAGAGGTGGCAAACTTCGTGTAATAACCACGACATACATGGGTGCAACTAACCCAACAGCGATAGATAGGCTTAGCAAACTTGCCAACACAGAAGTCAAAATCAGTTACGACACAAAAGCGTCCCGTCTTCACGCCAAGGCCTACTTTATTCACCGCAAATCGGGGCTATCGAGTGCTTACATTGGTTCAGCAAATCTTTCGAAAGCCGCCATTACCGCAGGCCTTGAATGGACGCTCAAAATACCAGCCCCTGAACTTCCCGACCTTTTCCGACGCTGCGAAGCAGAGTTTGAAAGCTATTGGGAATCTGATCTCTTCAATGCATACAGCGCTGGGGATCTCGACAAATTAAAGAAGGCCAGCGAGGCCGAAAAACAAAGCTCTGGCAACTCCATCCATCTTGCCATTTTTGAACTTAAGCCCAGATCCTACCAGCAAGACATCCTCAACAAACTCATTGCGGCCCGGGAAACCAGACAACACTTCCGAAACCTAGTAGTCGCCGCTACCGGGACAGGGAAGACTCTCATTGCAGCCTTCGATTACAAAAATCAATGTGCGGCCCAAAACCCACGACCCAAACTTCTCTTTCTTGTCCATCGGAAAGAAATCCTTCACCAAGCGATCGGGACATTCCGGCAAGTTCTCCAAGATGCAAACTTCGGTGAACTCCTCGTCGATGGCGAAACACCATCGAATCACGATTACCTCTTTTGCTCCGTTAGTAGCTTCCATAGCAGAAAACTCTCTCAGCAACATCACGCTGACTACTGGGACATTGTCATTCTCGATGAAGCCCACCACGGAGAAGCCGCAAGCTACCGCTCGATTTTCACAGACCTCAAACCCAAAGTTCTTTTAGGCCTTACCGCGACTCCAGAAAGAACTGACGGCGTGAGTATCGCCAAGGATTTCGACCAGCCACTCGCCGGAGAAATCCGTCTCCCCGAAGCCTTAGAACAAAAACTGCTGTGTCCTTTTCACTATTATGCTGTCAGCGACTTAGCAGACTTCACCAGCATCAAGTGGAGCCGGGGACGCTACGACAATAATGAACTAGAGGACCTCTTAACCGACAACGATGTAAGGGTTGCTCTAATTATTAGTAAGGTCATCGAATACCTTCCTTCTCCTCTTCATGAAGGACAGTTCGATTCTGACTACGTCAAAGGTCTCGGCTTCTGCGTCTCTAAAAAGCACGCGCGCTATATGGCTGAAAAATTTAATACCGCAGGTATTACATCTGCCAGCCTTGACTCCGACACGTCCCGAGAGGAACGGGAGCAAGTTCGCCAAAAACTCACCAAAGGTGAGATCAATTTCATTTTCGTCGTCGACCTCTACAACGAAGGCGTCGATATCCCGGACGTAAATACTATCCTCTTTCTAAGACCTACTGAGAGCCATGTAATTTACCTCCAACAATTCGGTAGAGGGCTCCGCTACACCGATGACGAGAAGCACCTCACGGTCCTAGATTTCATCGGTGAAGCTAGAAAGGAATTCCGCTTCGACCTCAGACTTTCATCTCTACTACCCGGCAAGCGTCACGACTTACGAAAAGAGATCGAACATGGTTTTCCGCACCTTCCGACTGGTTGCTATATCAACTTTGAAAAAAAGGCAAAAGAGAGGATCTTTAAAAACATCCAACAAACCTACCGAAACCTCGATCTTAGAATCCGTGAAGCTTTTAGTCAGTGGCGAGGAGGAGAAGCTCCAAGCTTTTCCGAGTTCATCCTTACAACAGGTGAAAACCCATTGGAGCTGCTGACCAAAAGACGATGGAGTGAATGGAAAGAACTCGTAGGATTTCAAGTCAGGAAAAACTCAGGGACAGAACCAGAACTGAATGCTCAAGCCCGCCTCACTCTCACAAACTCACTCCATTATCTCAGCTTCATCCTTCAAACCCTCAAAGCTTCAAGCGATGAATTAAGAGACCTATCCGAACATCCATTGGCAGCTAGCCTCTACCATCTAATTTGGAATAAAAAGGGATCAGCCTTTGGCTTCGACTCTATTGAAGACTCATTTCAAGCTCTCCAATCGAACCAAAGAACTCGTAGCGACCTTATCGAAATTACGGAACACTCGCTAAGGAACACCTCCACGACTAAGGCGATCAACCTTCCGATCCCCTGCCCCCTGGAACTGCACGGAACTTATAGCAGGCAGGAAATATTTGCTGCGTTTGGGAAAGCCACACTTTCGGCTCCGTCTTCCAATCGAGAAGGAGTGATGCACCTAAATGACATCAACACGTCACTTCACTTGTTCACCTTTAAGAAAACGGAAAAATTCTTCTCAGAGACAACAAGCTATCGCGACTACCCGATCTCACGGACTCTGTTGCATTGGGAGAGTCAATCCAACACATCTCAGAACTCACTGGTGGGGCAGCGATACCTCAGCCAAAACGAATCAAAATACACCGTTCTTCTTTTCGCACGCCTAGAGACAAAAATCGGTAAATTGGCAAGCCCTCTCATCTACCTTGGCCCAGCAAACTTAGTCAGCGCAAAAGGAAACCAACCCATCGAAATGATCTGGAAACTTGAGAACCCAATGCCTTATGACTTCTACATTGAAGCCAAAAGAGCTTCTGGAGTTTCGTGATCAAGCTCCGATACACCCGCGGAAGGACCTAGCCAAGCCCCCCCTTTAGTCAGAAGTTTTTAACGCCGATTTCACAGGATTGAGACGGGATTTGCACGAATTTCCTAAGAACTCGCGCTGGGCCGAGCTGCGGCTCTCTTCCGCTCTTTCTGTGGCGGGACAACTGCCGTGGGATTTCTCATTTCTCGATGGGCGCTAGTTTTTTAGCGGGGAATTTTTACGCGGATTTTAACGGATTTGCGCGGATTACGCTGATTTTCTTGGAGCCCTCAAGCCGACCAAGCTTCTGCTCCCTTCTGCTTTTTCTGTGGTTGGGGGAACGCCCCTCTG
>JALZVD010000371.1 GCA_023300205.1 Akkermansiaceae bacterium
CTGGGTGCGCGGTGCCGGTGAAGAGTTTCATGCCGAAGTCTGCTCTCATGGAAGTTAATTAACGGTTAGACGCAGCTGATACAAGACCTGCTGCAATCTGTTCGACCTCTTCCTTCGAAATCTTGGCCGGAACAACCTGCCCAGCCTGAATCTGCGCAATATGCTCAAACAGAGCCTTGCTCTGCACATTCCAGACAGATTGGTATCCACCCATAAGCGGCCTCGCCCTCTCATACCGAACCTTCGCAGCAAGCATCAACGCAAGCCCCCGCTCCGGATCACGCTTCATCCAAACCGCATGACCCGCCCGGTAAAGGCTCTCACCATCCAGAAGATCACTCCAAAGAAGCACCTGATCAATGAACTCCTTCCGAGCTCCCTCAGGCAGCGGGCGTGGAGCCAACTTCCGGTGCCTCTTCATCCGTGCCCCAGCGAGTCGAAAAGACTCCCTCGCCTCAGTAATCTTCCCAGCTTTAAGGAAATCATATGCCCGATAAAATGAGCTCTTACTCGCATGAAAGTTCACCTGCAGAAAAGGCTCTCTTGCAGAAAATTGAGCAATCGCCTTTTCATGCAGCACTTCGGCCTCCTCATACCTTTGCCGCGAATCCAGAACTCGTGGCGCCCCGCTATTCGCAACTTGAGAAAACGGATTCAATCTCAGCGCCTCCTGAAAGGAAGTCAGAGCGACATCGCTGAATCGAGCAGCAGATGCCCTCTCCCCAGCAGCACTTAAATCGAAAGCATAGCCCATCGCCATTTGCCCTGCCTTCTCGTATTGCCCCGGGTCCTTCCCCTTTTCCCCCGCCATCCAAAGCGCATTGATCGCACTCATCTTTGTCACCTCTTCCCCGCCAGACCTTACTAACTGAGCAGACTTTCTCGTCCACAAATCAGAGCTTGCCGCATGATAACCAATAAAAATAACCGAACCACTCACAACAAGCAGCACTAACTTCTTCATACCAGCAAAGAATCCACCTGCCCAAGCCTCGTTACCACGAGCCTGAATCCCCACCAACAGAGCTAAAAAGCCCACAAGCGCCGGAATATGCATCAGAAAACTAAAATAACACTGGATTAAAAGCGCCGCCACCGCCGCACATGAACCCAACTTCAACGCCCGTTCTAACGCCTCAGATCTCCCCTCAGAGCGCTGCATCACATCAACCACAGCCCTTCCAGAATGAATCCCTAAACCAATAAAAATGATCAATAATCCCACCAGACCATAAGAACTCAAACACTCCAGAAATTCATTATGCACGAACTGAGGATCCTTTGTATAACTATAGAGCCGGTCAGTGTCCCACTCATCAATAACCTTATAAGAAAACGCCCTTGCCCCTAATCCTGTCACCGGCGCATCCAGAAAAAGATCGAAAGCAATTCCTTGGAACGAGCTTCTCACATCCCCATCGATAACTACCCGCTCCTTGATACCTGAGCGCACTGCAGTCTTATGATCAAGAATCATCCAAGAAGAACTCAACCCGACTACCGAGCCCACTACCGCAAGTAGCCCTGCCATGGACGCCTTCGGATGCTTCCGCACATACAAAGACCACCAAGAGATCAACATAAAAGCCCCCCCTCCTCCAGTCAGCGCCAGCCATCCACCACGAGATCCACTCAGCCAAACCGCTACGGCAAGAAACAACACCGTAACGATCAACCCAACCCTTACCCACAACTTCTCCTGAGCAAAAAGAGCGACCGCTAATAAAAGAAAAATGCTCGCATTACAAAATGCCGCAAAAGGATTGTAGTGCCCAAAGAACCCCGAAACTCCATTCAAGGCCACTTGCTTCTCCGAGAAAATATAAAAGACCTCATCCCCGAAATATTGAACACCAGAAACCCCAATCTGAAGCCAACTCATTACCACAAGCGCAAACAGAAGAACCTTTGCCGTAGATCCCCCCCCAAATGCGACTCCCAAATAAACAGCAAGAAAAACAACCACAAGAAGCGACTCTGCAACGGCCAACCCAATCGGACCTCCTAATAATCCCCGGAGAATAAAATAACCCGCTCCCAAAAGCACCATTATCCAGAAAGGAAACCTCGTCACCTTATGATCCTCAGAAGGAAACAGGAGAAAGATTCCAGAAATCCCTAAGATCAGTAAACCCCAGCCAATGCGATGGTAATCCAAATCCACTCCTGCCAAGAGCACGGCCATAAGGCCCAATATTAGGATCCCCGAATGAAGCCATTCATATTTGCAACGATTCATCGTGTAATCACTCTACTTCGCTCCTCGTCCCAAAAGAACAGCAGGAATTGTCTTAAATAAAATACGAACATCGCCCCAAATAGACCAATTATCGATATAAGACGTGTCTAATTTTACCCACTCATCAAAATCAGTAATATCGCTACGCCCACTGATTTGCCACAAACAGGTCAACCCCGGCTTCATACTCAAGCGCCGACGATGAGCCGAATCCTCAATCGCCTCAATTTCATGCAAAGGAAGCGGTCGCGGTCCCACTAAACTCATCTCTCCCTTGAGAACATTGATCAGCTGAGGGAGCTCATCAATACTATATTTGCGGAGAAATCCACCAAATTTAAAGATCCGAGGATCATCCTCGAGCTTAAAAGCTGGGCCATCCACCTCATTGCCATGGCTCTCTTTAATTTCCGCAAGCTTTGCCTCCGCATCCGGAATCATCGTCCTAAATTTATAAATGCTAAATGCCTTCCCATAAAGGCCTGATCGTTTTTGAGAAAACATCACAGGAGCCCCAGGACTCTCTCTCCTGATGCCAATCCAGGCAATCAGCCATAGAGGTGACGTACACACGAGAATGCAAAGCGCTCCCATGAAATCCATTACCTGCTTCGCAAAAAGTTGCCACGAAAGCTCAGGAGTCGAACGGAAAACCAGCATCGGCTGCCCCGCAAGGACATCGAAAGTAGGCCGAGCCACCTGAGTCTGTAAAAAAGAAGCGCCCAACCAAGCCTCTACCCCTTGAAGCTCGCAAAGCTCCACTGCCCGAGCCACTCTTTCAAATTCAGTATGCCTCGCCAAAAAAACCACCCGGTGGACAGACTCCTTCTTAATCAAATTTCCCAGGTCTTCCACTGACAGAATATCGAGATCAAAATGA
>JALZVD010000372.1 GCA_023300205.1 Akkermansiaceae bacterium
AGAAAGGACATGGCTGCCCACTGGACGGTGCGGTGCCTGCGGCGATTCAGTAGGTGAATGATGAGAGGAAGAGCTACTGCGAATAGTGCCCAGAGGATGGGCTGATTAAGAAAGGACATTTATTTTTTCCCTCCTTTTGGCACGCGATCTAGGAGGAATTCTGAGAGGACGTTTTCGTAGTTTTCGTTCGTTTGGACTAGGCGATAGGAGACGTTTGCGTCAAATGCGGTGGTTTTTATTTCACTGAGAAAGTTTGTTACAGCTTCGCGATATTCGTCTGCGATGATGGTTGGCTCTGCGACGACTGAGGTGTTGTCTTCCATGTCGATGAAGCGGTGTGGGCGCTCGAAATCAAAGGCGATTTCTTGAGGGTCCATGAGGTGGAAGAGTGTGACGTCGTGCTTTTTATGACGTAGGTGCTGGAGTGCGTCATTGAGTTCTTCTAAGTCACAGAAGAAGTCTGAGATGATAACGATCATGGCACGTGAGCCGATTTTCTCTGCGATGTCATGGAGTCCTTGGACGAGACCAGTTTCACCTGTTGGCTGGATTTCGTGGAGGTTTTTAAAGATGTTTTGTAGGTGAGATGCTTTTCTACGAGGAGGCATTTCTAGGTGCGTTTTTTCGTTTACTAGGGATATGCCAGTAGCGTCACCTTGGTCGATGGTTAGATAGGCGAGGGTTGCTGCGAGTTTGCGAGCATACTCTATCTTTGTTTCTGACTCGAAGCTGAATTCCATGGAGCCACTGGTGTCTGTGACGATGTAGGCACGGAGGTTTGTGTCTGCTTCAAATTCTTTGATGTAGTATCTGTCTGATCTGGCGAAGGCTTTCCAGTCTAGTCTTCTGGTGTCGTCTCCTTGGACGTATTTACGATATTCAGCAAATTCTACCGATGAGCCACGTAGGGGGGAGCGGTGGCGACCCGCTGCATTTCCAAGCATAGGCTGTCGAGCCTCGATGGGAATAGCGCCGAGTCTAGCGATGACTTGATGGTCTATGAAGGAGTAATCCATGGGTATGATGATCTAACTTAGTGTTATCTCATTTCCTGGATTAGGCGATCTACGACTTTAGTTGATGTCATGCCTTGAGATTCTGCAGCGAAGTTAGTTAGAACGCGGTGGCTGAGTACTGGTCCAGCAACGGCTTCTATGTCTTCCATGCGAGCCATGTATGACCCGTGGAGCGCGGCGCGTGCCTTAGCGCCCAGGATGAGATACTGAACGGCACGGGGGCCGGCTCCCCAGCTGACGTTTTGTTTGACCCAATCTGGCGTGGATTCTAGGTCTGGACGGGTTTTACGGACGATTTCTACTGCGTAGTCATAGATGTGATCTGGTACTGGGACGCGGCGTACGAGTTCTTGGTATTCGATGACTTGGTCGCCGGTGAGGACAGTGTTTAGAGCGGCTTTAGCGGCGCCGGTAGTTTCACGGGCGATGCGTTTTTCTTCTTCAGCAGTAGGGTAGTCTACGTTGATGAGGAACATGAAGCGGTCTAGTTGAGCTTCAGGAAGAGGGTAGGTCCCTTCTTGTTCTACTGGGTTCTGGGTAGCGAGGACGAAGAATGGGGGAGCAAGGTCATATTTGGTACCTAGTGCTGTGACGTGACGTTCCTGCATGGCTTCGAGCATGGCTGCTTGAGTTTTAGCTGGAGCTCGGTTGATCTCGTCAGCTAGGAGGAGATTTGAAAAGATGGGACCTTTAATGAATTTAAATTCTCTCTGGCCGTTTTCATTTTCTTGGATGATATCGGTTCCGGTGATGTCTGATGGCATTAGATCTGGTGTGAACTGGATGCGGTTGAATGAGAGTTTCAGTGTCTCAGCGACTGAGGATACGAGTAGTGTCTTAGCTAGCCCGGGGACTCCCATGAGGAGGGCGTGACCGCGAGCGAATAGACAGATGGCGAGCTGTTCAATGACTACTTCTTGACCGATAATTATTTTGGCAATTTCAGATTTGAATGCTTGGTATGACTGACCGAGAGCATTAATTGCGGCGACGTCATCTGCATGAAGGTTGTTCGACTCTGATGATAGGGGGGCTGAAATTGGTGAGTCGATTGGTGGTGTTGATGCTGTTTCCATTCTGATTTTGAGTTCTATGTGTAAAGGTGGTTATTATCTATATTTGAGCGATGCTAAGGCTATGATTTATCTATAGTATTTTTATTTCTCGTGCACTAGATAAAAAACGATCAATGCTCAGGGTGAAGAGGGTGATGAGGTGATTTAGTCGGTGGTGTTAAGGTGATTATTTTAGTTCTTTGATCCAGCGGACTAGGGCGTTGATTTCGTTTTCAGATAAGGGCATTGCTGGCATGATGGGTTGGAATCCTTCTGGGTATTCTGCGGTGGGATCTGTGATGGAGCGTCTGATGTAGGCTTCATCTACTGTTATTTCTTTGGTTGAGCCGTCTTTGGCTATGACTTTTTGCTTTTTGCCGAATAGGCCTTTGAGTGCTGGGCCAACGGCTTTGGTTTCTATGGCGTGGCAGTTGGCGCAATTTTGTTTGAAGGTTTTGAGGGCGTATTCTTTCCAGTTGGAGCGTTGTTGTTCTTTAAACTCTTTTTTCCATTGTTGGTGTTCTTTGTCAGAGGACGGCATGGTTACTCCTGCTGGGATGTTGCCGGTTATGGAGGAGAGGTATATTAGGAAGGAGCTCTTCTCGTGTTTCGCGTATTGTACGGAGGTGATTATGGAGAAGTCTAGCTTGTTGATGCCTTTCTTGGCGGAGAAGTTATTCTGGGAGTCCTTTGAGTGTGGGCTACCGCTGGCAATAAGTAGGGGGGTGTCATTGATGGTGATACTGAGAAATGGATTGTTCTTATGGCCTATGATGAGTTCTTGGGGGGCGTTGCTTTTGTAGTAGATTTCGCCGGCCTTGTTTTTTTTGGATTTGATCCAGAGTGAGTCTTTGATGAAGGCTAGGGGGTTGATCTTGGTGATGGGATATTCTGCGGCGAGTCCTGGGCGGTTATACCAGTTTGCCATTTCTTTTACGTGTGCGAGTGGAGTTTTAGGTTTTGCGGTGAGTTGCTGAATGAAGGTGTTCCATTTTGGGTCTTTTCGTTGGAGATGAGAGATTACTCCTACTAGGTTGATTTTGAGGCGTTCATCGGTTTCTTTGGAGAGGGAGGAGACGATGTTAGGGAGGTCTGATTCTAGAGCATTTGCCCACCAACGGAGTGAGCGCACTGCGGCTCGCTTGACGGGGAGTTCTGAGGAGTTGAGCAGGCGCTTGATTAGAGAGGTGTCAGTGAAGTTTTTTTGACGTTCCATGAGCCATAGTAATTCTAGGGCGTAGATGTTCTCTTTGTTTGCTTCTGTTACTACTTTTTCGAGTGCTTTGTTGATCTCGGATTTGGGTAGGTTTTCTAGAGTGAGACGGGTGTTTAGTCTCGCGGTCATGAATGGATTTCTGAGCTGTTTGATGAGTTCTTCTGCGTTATTCCCGATACTTGTTGAGGGTTTGATGAGAGCTGAATCATTGTGTGTGATACGCCAGATGCGACCGTTTGCATGGTCTCTGTTTTTATCCCTGTTAGAGTGCTGGGCGTGGCCGATGATGGGGTAGTAGAAGTCTGAGACGTAGAGAGCACCATCGGGTCCAAAGCGGATGTCTGATGGTCTGAAAACTTTGTTGCTGGATTTCACTATGGTTTGTCTTTTGCCAGCGGATTTGTAGGCTCCGTTTTCTATTTTTAGTGGGGTGTAGTTGATTTCATTGGTTTGTAGGAGGTGAGATGTTAGGAGGCCTCCTTGCCATTCTTCTGGAAAGTGTGGGCTCTGGACAAAGGTGGCTGAGCAGCCTTTGTCGTAGCGGAAGGGCATGCCTAGTTCCATTTTGGCGCTGCTTCCCATGGGGGTTGCGATGTTGTGGATGTCTGCATCGATGATTTGGCCGCCTCCGTAGATCTGGATGGCTTCGCCCCATTGGTTGTAAGTTATTTTCCATGGGTTAGGAGATTCTGTCTGGCGTTCGACGGTGATCCTACGGGTGTCCATATCGAAGGACATGATGGAGGTGTCTTTGGTGTGGACGACGCCATTGAGGGTCTCGAACTGGCCTCTGTGGAAGAGGGCTTCTGACATGATGATGTCACCTTGTGGAGATCTTGCTAGGTAGCCGCTGTGGTGGGTGTCTGAGTTATCAAATCCGCGGAGGACTTCTTTTCTGATGTCTGCTATGCTATCGGCATTGGAGTCTTCTAGGTAAATGAGTTTTTTGGAGATGGAGACGACGATACCTTTTTTGTAGAATACGAATCCATCTGGGAGGAGGAGTTTGTCAGCGAATATGGTTTTCTTGTCTGCTTTACCATCGCCGGTTGTGTCTTCGAAGATTAGGATGGTGTCGTTGGCAACCATACCAGGTAATGGGTGAGGGTAGCTGGCGTAACAGCAGACCCAGAGACGGCCTTGGGGGTCGAACTGCATTTGGAGTGGGTTGATGAGTTCTGGGTGGTCTTCACTGGAGGCGAAGCAGTTGATGCTGAAGCCTTTTGCTAGGGTGAAGTCTTTTAGGTCTTCTGCTGAGGTTTTGATTGTTCCTAGGCCTGCTTTTGGTTTCTTGGATTCGACCTGGATACGCATGATGGGTAGGTCTGGTATAGGGAGTGTTTTTGTGGGGTTTTGAGATTGCTTCCAGATGGCGGTGTCTAGAAGGTTGGCGAGCTTGAGGAAGTGGGGGATTTCTGTGTTGTATTCGTAGCTTCTTGCTCTTAGTCCGTAGTAGCTTATGCCATTTGATGGATGATAGGCTTGGGCTACTTCAGAGGCTTTTCTTTGGACGAGTTTTTTGATGGCTTGGAATCTAGGGGATTTTGTGTTGATGGAGTTTAGTTTGGTGTCACCTAGGAGGACTCTAGCGAAGATTTTTCCTACGTGTTGGCTGCCCTTATCATTTAGGTGTTGTCCATCTGAGGTGTAGATGTTGTCTGTGCTAGAGAAGAGTTTGAGGGTGGGGGTGTAGAGGTCTACAAATTTGATGTTATGCTTGTTTGCTAGTGTTGCCATAGCGTCACTGTAGAGTTTGATGTCTGTGTTTCTCTGGTTGATGTCTGGGGCATCTAGTGAGCTTATTTTCTCTGCTGCTATGGGAGATACGAGGATGAGTTCTGATTTGCTATGTCTGTCTTTGATTAGGGTGAGGTAGTCTTCTAGCTGGGCTTCAAATCCTGCTAGACCTTGAGCGCCTGAATATGATTCATTTGCTCCAAATGCCATGAGGACACGGTTTGCTTTCCATTGATCTAGGAGGTAGCTGAGGTGGAGGCCGAATCTAGTGGCTCTGATACGGAATCCTACTTGGTCACCCATGTATGCAAGGGAGCGGAATTGGATTTTTTTGTCATGGTTGGCGGATTGCATGTAGGTCTCGAAAGATCCTTCTTCTTGGAGTTTTTCTACCATTGCGTTACCATAGATGATTGTTAGTCCGTCATTGACGATTTGGACGTCTTCTAAAGCTGAGGATTTGGTTTTCTTCTGAAATGCATGTGAATTAGTGCAGATGACTAATAGAGTGAGGATGATGAAGCTTATTTTCATACTTTATGATACTTGAGAGAACTCAGATGTTTGTCAAAAATAATGATTATTTGAAATTTGGGATGAGGTGAGAGGAGTGTCTCACTATTCCGGCATGGTTATTAGATATTTATAGGCTTGCAGAAGTGAGGTTGGGACTAGATGGTGGTGTGGCGGGAGCTTGATTGAAGAATGAAACGATTTAGACCATATTTCCATTATTTAAAGCCGGTGAGACTGAAGCTCATCGTTGGGATTATAGCGGGGATTATTGGAGGTGGAGCAATGAGTGCTGGATTGCCTCTAATGGTGGATAAGGTGTTTCCTGTGATTTTTGCGAATGAAGAGACTGGGGTTACGAAAGATGCTCCGGCTTGGTTAGAGTGGTTAGCAGGGGGGCATGTATTGATTGCGGCTTGTTTGATGTTGCCTGCTATTTTTGTCTTGAGTGGAGTTTGTAATTATCTGAGTAAGTTATTGCTTCATTTTGTGGGACTTAAGGTATTGGAGGATCTGCGGGTTGATGTGTTTAAGCGATTGCAGAAGCTGTCATTGGGATTTCATGGGAAACAAAAAGGAGGAGATCTATTGGGCCGAGTGATGGGGGATACGCAGCGTTTGCAACAAGTTCTATCTAAATTAGTTCGCGATATGATTATTCTTCCTGGGACGTTGATAGGTTCGATTGTGGCGCTTATTGTATTATCTTTACAGGATAATAGTGTGCTGTTCATGTTGGTAGGTTTACTATCAGTTCCTTTATGTGTGTTTCCTGTTAGGATTCTTGTTAGGAGGTTAGCGAAGAAGGCTTCATTGATGGCGGGGAAGCAGGGTGATATATCTGCGATAGTATCTGAGAACTTAGCATCGCAGCCTGCAATACGAGCGTATTTGATGGAGGATGATCAGGTGAAGAAATTAAAAGAGGATACAGGTAAGTTTTTGGAATATAATATGGGAGTTCAGAGATACGGCTATTTAGTGAGCCCTTCTGTGGAAATAGTTTCTTCGATAGGTATAGGAGTAGCGATTTATTTTGGTTCGATCAATGGTCTGACGTTGGAGAAGTTTATACCTCTATTACTGGCTCTCTATGCGGCGTATAATCCTATCAAAAAGCTTGGGAACCTTAGTTCATTGATGAGGGAGGGTGAGGCGTCTCTTGATAGGTTAGAGTTTATTCTGGATAGTAAAGATGAGATCCTAGATAATGATGGAGCTAAGGCATTGGGAGTTGCGAGAGGTGATGTGTCGCTGGAGAATTGTCAATTCAGCTATGGGGATGATGTGGTTTTAGCTGGAGTGGATGTGAGTGTGAAGGCTGGGGAGACTATTGCGCTTGTTGGAGAGAGTGGGGCTGGTAAGTCTACTTTTGTGTCGTTGATTCTTAGGTTTTTTGAGGTGCAGCAGGGTGAAGTTAAAGTGGACGGTATTAATGTGAATCAGATTCTGAAGTCTAATTTACGAAAGAATATAGCGCTAGTGAGCCAGCAGCCGTTGTTGTTTAGGGGGACGGTTGCAGAGAATATATTGATAGGTAAGCCTTCTGGGACACGTGAGGAAGTGGTAGCTGCGGCCAAGAATGCGAGTGCACATAAGTTTATTAGTGAGCTTACTGATGGTTATGATACGGTGCTAGGTGAGCGTGGTGAGGGCCTTTCTGGTGGTCAACGACAGCGGGTGGTGATAGCTAGAGCATTTTTGAAGGATGCACCTATTTTGATTTTGGATGAGGCGACGAGTGCTCTGGATAGTGATAGTGAGGCTAAGATCCAAGAGGCACTTAAGGAGCTTAGTGAGGGGAGGACGACGTTCCTGATTGCTCATCGATTTAGTAGTATTAGAGATGCGAATAGGATTTTAGTATTTGCGAAGACAGAAGAGGGAGGAAAGATAGTGGCGGATGGTTCTCATGAGGAAATTTATGAGACTTGTGCGGTCTATAAAGGACTCTACGATAAACAGAAATGATTAGATGATGGGGAAGGGTTTAATAGTTAATCTAGAGGATGAGTATTTTATTGCAGCGGGGTTGTTTTGTAGGTGCTATGAGCATCCATCTGAGATGGCTGAGTGTGTTAAGGTTCCAGTTGAAGGTAAGAAGGCCAAAAAGCGGGTAGATGCTGATTTAAATTATTATCACAAGTTGCATAAGAGGAATGTAGGCTTGGAGTATATTGCGGACTATTTAGGGAAGTGTGAAACTAATCTAGGTGACGGCTATCGGTATGAGTGTGTGAGGGATTTTGATCAAAGTATATCACGGACATTGAAGTTTTATTTAGAGGAGTCTGATTTGGAGAAGGCTAAGATTTATGACTTATTCACACCGTTAGGGGAGTATTTGTTAGATAACAGAATATTGATAAGTGATCTGCATTCTAAGAATATATTGATTCAGATAAAGGAAGGAGGGGTGATCGTTCCCGTTATTGTTGACGGGATAGGTGACCGGGTGGCGATCACGATCTTGAATGTGTTTGCTAAGTTGGAGAAGGCTAAGATTAAAAGACGTTGGAACCGTTTTGCTCATATGGCGCTGGAAGGGAATGCTGTTCTTAGCGAGGATCGATAGCGTAGATTACGCTGGATGATATGGGGATTTTGGAAGGATCATTGTGGAGTATGGGATCACCATTTTGAGCGATCCATTTATCAGCAGAGAACTGGATGAGTTGAAGGTCTTGGTGACTCCAGAAGGCGTGGATGGTGACTGGATTGTCTTCAAGTTGGCTGTATATCTTTAGACAGTAAAGGCCTTTGTTTTTTTGGTAGTTACCGTTATGGAAGTGAATGGTCTTGGCGTTATTGAATAGTGTGTTGATTACCTTAAATGCGTGGTATGATGGCCGTTTGGTTGCTTTGTCAGAGCGGTTATCAACTAGGCCGTAGCCTGGGGCGATGAGCTGATGCCAGTAGCATGTTCTAACTTTTCCTGATGCGATGGTGATTAGGAAGGCTCTGACTAGGTAGTCGGCTTGAGCTTGATCACTTACTAAAGCAGAGCCTTTGCAGGGGGAGAAATTTTGGGTGTTTTGGAGGGGCCAATTGATTTCTGAAATCCATAGATCTCCACTGGTTTTCCAGCTGATTTT
>JALZVD010000373.1 GCA_023300205.1 Akkermansiaceae bacterium
GTCAGACCTTGCTCCAGATATTTACGTGCTTTGATACGCCACATCTTAGCAGCTACCATTACGGCTTTAACATCATTCATATCCACATCAGGAATATAGCACCTTCCGTTACTAAGATCCACTGGAAGATCACGGAGAATGTTCACCAACTGTAAACCTTTACCATAATTGCTACCATACTTCTTAAGCTGATCTTCATCATACTCAGAATATCTATGATAAGCATTTCTACCCACTACACCCCAGAACTCACCCACAGAGCCAGCTACTTGATAACAATAATGCTCTAATACCTCAACAGACTTTATCTGCTTATTCTTCTGAAGAGCAAAATAATCCACATCCCACATCTGCCCCTGTAAAATAGGCTTCATCACATCAGAAATCGCAATCCAGTCCTGCTCAGTAACTGTGTCATACCAGCCAAAAACATCGTTCAACTTAGTCAACAGCAACTTTTCACGCTCGTTTTCCTGATGCTTGATGAACCTCTTATTTAAAATATCACAAAGCCCCTCCCTCACATCCTCATCCTTTAATGACTGATGGAAGACAGAAAGACACTCTTTCCTTAACTCAGCAGGCACCGCCTCAGTATCTGCTATCGTGTCACTAGCCCTTGCTAATAAATAACCTACAGACACAGATTCTCGCATCAGTCTCGGTAATAATCTGATGGTAAGGTAAAATGATCTTGAAACACCCTTTAAAACGGCGTTGCCTAAGTCAACCTTCTGCTGCATGAGCGGTGTTATGCCAGAGCGTGAAGGCTTTTCAACTATAAATCGACATTTCATGCAACTCTATCTCCATATTCCGTTCTGTCACCGGATCTGTCCATACTGCTCATTCTACAAGCACACACCCGGTAACACAGACATGAAAGCATTCATCCGCTCCATTGGAGACGAAGCTGCATTCTATGCTAAGAAATTTCCATCTAGAAAAGTCAACACTCTCTACATGGGCGGAGGTACACCATCCATGCTATCACGCACACTCCTAGCCCAACTACACTCTCAACTCCAAACTCACTTCGACCTCTCAGAGCTCAAAGAATTCACCTTCGAAGCCAACCCTGCCACATTCGACCTCAAGAAAGCTCAATACTTCGCAGAAATGGGCATCACCCGCATCTCCCTAGGCATCCAGTCATTCGACAACTCAGTCCTCAAGACCCTAGGCCGCGAGCACACCAGGGAAGAAGCTCAGCTCACAGTCCCCATCCTCCGCCAAGCAGGAATCCTTCAGGTAAATATCGACCTCATGTTCTCCATCCCAGGACAAACCCTAGATAGCTGGAGAGACACCCTAGAATGCGCCATCGCTCTGAAACCAGACCACATCTCAGCATACAACCTCACCTACGAAGAAGACACTGAATTCATCAAGAAATACACCACCGGCGAATACATCGATGACCCAGACACCAATGCCAAGTTCTTTCACCTCTCCCACAAGCTACTCACAGAAGCGGGCTTTGATCACTACGAGACATCAAACTACGCCAAAGACGGAGCCAAATCCACCCACAACAAATCATACTGGCAAGGAGCAGAATACCTCGGCCTCGGCCCCTCAGCCGTCTCCACCATCCATCAAACCCGCTGGAAAAATGTCCCAGACACAGCCGCCTACATCCGTCACATCGCTACCGTCGGCCACGCCAAGACTGAGATCGAAAACCTAACTGAAGAAGACTTCCGCATCGAGCGCATCGCTCTCATGCTCCGCACCACAGAAGGACTCCCCATCTCCGTTTTCAAAGATGATGAAATAAACCGAATCCAAACCCTCGTCTCTGAAAACCTAGCCACCATTAACAAAGACAACCTCATCCTTACCCCCTCCGGGAGCCTACTAGTAGACTCCATCGTTGAGCATATTCTCTAGATCCTCGATCATACTCCGTGGTGCTTCAGCTCACTACTCATCGAGACTCGCCACCACACAACCACCGCAACTAGACTCCCTACCATTAGATCAATAGAAACATGCTGCCTTAAAGCGATCGTTGACCAAAAAATACCCAGAACCCAAAACCATACCAAAGGCTTACTCCACTTAGGAAAATTACCCGACAACTGCACCCCAATAGCCGCAACCACAGATAGAGACGCATGCAAAGAAGGCATCGCATTCCTAGGCAAATCCACACTCGCCAACATCTGATAAAAAATCGGCGCAGCCTCATAATCAATATCACTCCGCAACACACCATTCGGCATAAATAAATAAAACGCATGAGAAACCGCCGTCACCCACCCAATCGTATACAAATACTGAATAAACAACCTCTTCTCTACCACCAGCCCAGTCATACCTAACAAGAGATAATAAGAATAATACAAACCAACACCCTCAAAACAAA
This sequence comes from Akkermansiaceae bacterium, assembly GCA_023300205.1. Taxonomy (GTDB): domain Bacteria; phylum Verrucomicrobiota; class Verrucomicrobiia; order Verrucomicrobiales; family Akkermansiaceae; genus Rubritalea. The sequence continues at coordinate 2,372 of JALZVD010000373.1, forward strand.
CCGGTATCGCACTATCAAGCGCAAGCTCAGGCATCCACATCACCGGAAAAATCTCCACACGCTGTAAAATAGAATAGGGCGCAAGAATCCAGATAATCACTAAAATCCCACAGTACACACGGCACATTACTTGTTTGGCACTCAGCATCGCTTCGCTTTAAATTCCAACCTCCTCAAAGAACTAATCGTAATCCCCATCCCCCCTATCACAAACAGCATCGGGAACCATATACTATAACCAGCCGCCTTACTATCATGCTCAAGAATCGCCTGAGAAGGCTCACTCGGATTCACAAAGCAAACCGCCTTCCCCCCCTCCGGATATTTCACCATCAGCGCCTTCACATGATCTTTACTAGACTTCCACTTAGCCCTCCGCGGAGTGTGAAACTTACTAGAATATGATTCACCATCAAAATCATACAAATACTCCACACTCCAACTATACTCCCTAGAAATATGCTCAGAAGACCGCTCATCAACTTGAGATCGTATCACCAAACAAGCCGTCTCCTTCCACTCTCTCGTCGCTTTAGCTTGAGCAAAACTACTCCACAATAAATAAACAAACACCCCACCCACCAGCGCCACAGCCAGACCTATACCAGCCAGATAATACGCTCCTGCATTACTTTTCTCTTCCATAATTCATCACTAAAATGATCCCTTAGCCTCCAAATGAAAAGCTAAACTTGCAATTTTCTATGCACAACACACAGTAATTACCAACATGCACGGACAGCTACTACTACTCGGAGTCAATGGACTAAAACTCACCCATCAAGAAATATCCATTTTCAAGAAAATCCAACCTGGAGGCTTCGTCCTCTTCGGTAGAAATGTTCAATCCCCTGAGCAGATCCGTCAGCTCACTGACTCACTTAAAGAAGTTTCCAACATCGAACCCCTCATCACCATAGATCAAGAAGGCGGCAGAGTCACCCGCACACGCACCATCGCCAACGAGCCCCCATCTGCCCAGCAACTCAGACAAGCAGGCGACAACAACAAAGTCGGTGGCCTCATCGCCAGACACGGCATGATCACCGCAGACATCCTCCGCCAGATCGGCGTAAACATGAACCTCTGCCCAGTCCTAGACATCTCCTATGATGACAGCTCGGACAACGCCATGCAAGGTCGCTGCTACGGCACAAATGCTCAAGAAGTCATCTCCAATGCTGGCGTATTCAACAGTAACCTTCGCCGAAGAAAAGTCCTATCCTGCGCCAAACACTTCCCATCCTGCGGCCTCGCAGACGTAGACCCGCATCACGCACTCCCCTTTGTTAGAAAAAGCATCGAAGACATGATGAACTCAGACCTCCTCCCCTACAATGCCCTCATGCCAGATCTAGACAGCATCATGAGCTGCCACGCACACTTCTCGGCCATCGACCCAGACCAACCAGGAATCCCAGGATCATTCTCCAAAAACCTACTCACCAATCTCCTCCGTAATCAATTCGGATACGAAGGCGTCATTATGACTGACGACCTAGACATGGGAGCCATCGTAAACACATACGGCAGAGGTCCAGACGTCCAACTCGCAATCGAAGCTGGAAATGACATGGCAATGATCTGTCACCAGACCGACTCCGCTGAAATCGCCGTAGACGCCATCAAAAATATCCCAAATCACATCCTAGACGACTCACTTCGCCGAATCGAAAAGCTCAAAAAACGCATCGCTAAACCAATAACCTTCGACCGTAAACTCTGGGAAAAATATGATGCAGAGGTCATGCAGCTCAGAATAGACACCCTCGGTGAGAAAGCTGCCAGAAGCTCAGATGACCAGAATGGAGAGAAATACAGCCCTGTCCAAGACTACTAACCCCCCCCTAATTTGAAAAACGAAATGTCAGAAAACACTCCCAGAACTCTCAGAACAAGCGGTTCAGTAGCCATGGATGACTACCTAGAACAAATCCTCCAACTCATCAAAGAAAATGAGGACGGATATGCCAGACCTGTCGATGTCTCCAGGAAACTCGGCATCTCCCAAGCCAGTGTCACCAAAATGCTCCAGCGCCTCAAAGCAGAAGGCCTCGTTTACCACGAGAAATACGGCGGCACCACCCTAACAGAAACAGGCCTCACCATCGCCCAAGCCATTGTCATGCGTCACAACACGCTAACAAAATTCCTCCGCCTCTTCGACCTAGATGAAGACACCATCTACAAAGACGTTGAAGGCATAGAACACCACGTCTCCAAAGACACACTAAACGTCATTACCGCCCTAGTCACAGAACTAGAGAACGACCCTCTGTTATTAGATAAAATCAAGAAAGAAATCTAAAGGAAACCTCTTGTAGACAGCATCTTACATAGTGGACAAATCACAGACTAACCCCCACCTCTTATCTCCAAAATCTCTTTATCAATTTCCTTAGCCCTATTCGCAAGCCAAGAAGTAACATCAGCTAGATCTTCTCCATGAATATTCGGTATCTTTCTGAAAGCCTCTTCTAACTCAGCAATCTTCGCCTCATCATGGTCTTCGTCTTTAAGCTCCTGTGAGAAATTCATAAACTTCAGCACTCCACGGTAAGTATCTCTCATACCACCACAGCGCAAAAAGCCGATTTCCTGCCCTCCGCTATGAACCGGAATCAAAAAGTGAAGTAACCCTGAAATACCCTCAACATACTTAACATGCTTACCATGTGATGAATCACGCATGGACTGATGAGAAACATCTAATTTCTCCTTTAGCCCCAGTTCCTTAGCGAGAATCTTATAGTAATCACTAGATAACTCATCACTAGATCTAGGATCATCCTGATCAAGTGAATCTAGCCACAGATCCAGTTCAGTCATACGTTTAAATGCCTCACAGAGAACCCTAAAATGCTCACTCTCCCTAATCTGCTCTAGTATTTGTTTATCAGTCATTTTTTTAGTGACCTATAATTAGCATAGTACCATACTCTCAGCAACGTAAAAGGAACTAAATACAGAGCCTATTTCCTTGAATAACTCATACAGATTCAACCAGCTCCCACATTCTACGAATACTCATCGGCATTGCCCCAAAAACTGAAATAGTGTCCAGCACATAACGGTCATTTGATGCCACCTCTACCGCGAACTTCTCCGCATGCTGAGCCACAATCCTCTCAATCACCCCATCAGCTGACTGATTCGCCCTGCTATACATCACCAGTATATCCTTATCCTGCCGTATCTCACTATCCAGCGTCTCCCCTTTCCCATCAAACACCAAAACAACATAATAATCAGAAACATCCTGGAAACCTGTCAATTCTCGCACAAGCTCTAACCGCGCCCCCCTCTGATCATGCAAGTGGTTTTCAGCCAGATACTCAGTTGAAAATATCGCGCTATGACCATCTACAATAAGAACCTTATCCATAGTAACTTCATTGAAAGAAACAAAAAAAGCCAGTCTCACGCTAAATGCGATCAGACTGGCCCTATAAAATTATTTCAGAATAGAGAGATTACTTCTCTTCCTCTGTCTTTGCCACCTTCTTTGCCGCCTTCTTTGCCGCCTTCTTTGCTGGTGCTTTCTTTGCTGGTGCCTTCTTTGCAGCCACCTTCTTTGCTGGTGCAGCCTTCTTTGCAACCTTCTTAGCTGCCTTCTTAGCCGCTGGCTTACTCTTCTTCACAGCAACACTTGATGTTGGTTGCGCTTTTTTACGACGGAGGTATTCCTTGCGGCGTCTTCTCTTTAAAACTTTGTTATATTGTTGTCCCATAATTTAGTGTGGAAAGAACTAAGGGCTGTACGAAATATATCAAGACCAAAATTCAAAAATAATCAACAACCCAAACCATACCTGAAAATATTGATGATGAACGAGATAGAAATTATCCACCTAAGGAATCATTTTGATAGAAAGACCCCAGTCAGACATTTTATTAATATCCTCTTCAGCCTATGTCTCTAAATCATTTTAAAACGACAATCCCTGACAAAAGACAAAACTAACCATTCAAAAACCCAGTCAGCGGACTTGTTGCAGAGGCTGTATCCCGCTGCATAGGCAAACCTATCTCATAAGCAGCCCTACCCGCCTCCACGGCTAACTTAAACGCCTCTCCCATTCGCACAGGATCACTCGGAATCGCCATTGCCGTATTCACCAATACTGCATCCGCACCAAGCTCCATTGCCTCCGCGGCATGACTAGGCGCACCCAGACCCGCATCCACAACTACCGGTACAGTCGCCTGATCAATAATAATCTGCACAAGATCTCGAGTAACCACACCCTTATTAGAACCTATTGGCGCCCCTAGCGGCATCACCGCCGCCACACCCGCCTCTTGCAAACGCTTAGCAAGCACAGGATCAGCATTAATATAAGGCAAAACCGTAAAACCTTCTTTAACCAACACCTCAGCCGCAGCTAATGTCTCAATAGGATCTGGTAACAAATAAGTAGGATCTGGATGAATCTCTAATTTAATCCACTTCGGTAGCCCCGCAGCCTCAGCTAACCTAGCTAACCTAACAGCCTCCTCCGCATTCATTGCCCCGCTCGTATTAGGAAGAAGTAGATATTTCTCAGGATCAATAAACTCTAAAATATTAGCAAACGGATCATTCTCCCCCACACTCAAATCAGCTCGGCGTAAAGCCACAGTCACTATTTCAGTCCCACTAGAAGCAAGAGTATCTCGCATCAGTTCATTCGAGGCAAACTTTCCTGTCCCCGCCATCAGACGTGAACTAAAGTCCCGCCCAGCTATCGTTAAAGGTGAATTATTCATAGTCATCTATCCCTTGTAGACGTAAGTTTTTTGTCCTTTCACTCCCAGTCCTGTGACCTTGAAAAGCTTACCTGCATGCTCCTCCACCTCTGATTTATGAACCCCCGTAGTAACATAAAGAACATCCAAGTTCTCACCACCAAAAGCACAAGCCGTAGTCTCAAGACAAGGGATATCAACTCTCTGTAGTTCCTCGCCGGTCTTACTATCATAGCAGACCACACAAGCTCCATGACAAAATGCCACCCACAGATTATCATCTTCATCGATCGCCATCCCATCAGGTGATGCACTAACAGCAGATGTATCTACACACTTCCTAGCGTTAGAAATCTCACCATCTGCATAATCAAATGCCAAAACACTCAACGTAGGAGTATCAATATAAAACATCGTCTTTCCATCAGCTGACCAAGTGATCCCATTAGAATTCGTCACTCCAGCATAAGCCTCCGTTACTTCTCCTCCCCTACTCAAACGATAAAGACTCGCATCACCCTTCTCTTTCACAAGACTAATCGTCCCCGCGAAAAAATGACCATCAGGAGAACACTTCCCATCATTAAAGCGGTTATTAGACTTATCGAGCTCCGGATCAGAAATTTTCACTAAGTCACCATTCTCTGCCAAAAAGGAAAAACCATGATCCCCCGCTATCACCATGCCACCAGAACTTCTAGGGACAACCGTCCCCACTCGCTCACCCACAGGCCAGACCTTCTCTTCTCCTGTTTCAGGATTAAAACGGATAACCTTATGCCCCTCTATATCCACATAGAGAAGTGCGTCGTGATGCCAGAGCGGTCCTTCACCCCAGGTCGAAATATATCCATTAATAGGTTCTACTTGATGCATAAGTGCATTTAAATCACAGAATACCCCAGTGTCCAGCCAGCACAGTGACAAACACTAAAATTAGCGAAAATAAAGAGCAACCATAGGACTAATCCATCTCCTC
>JALZVD010000374.1 GCA_023300205.1 Akkermansiaceae bacterium
GTTGCTGGATTAGGGTAAACATCAATTATCTCTGGCTGAAATATAGAACCTGTACTTGTAAGGAGCTGACCATTCTCGCTGATCTTGATGTAAGAATTAGTGAAAACGTTGGCATTGTCTGGAGGTGTCGATGCCCCTACTATTAAAAAGTTGCCTTGTTGATCTACAGTGACATTTTCAAAACCGTGTTCATGAGTATCTAGTAATTCTAAAAAATAGAGATTGTTAAAATCTTTATCAAACTTAGAGATAAATACTTTATTGGGTTCCGCTACCCCATCAATGGGATTAAATGGTTCGTGATAAGCAAAATATCTATTCCCTTCTTCATCCTCGGTTGTAAATACTAACCTTGTTCTGTCGTTATCTACTGTGTCAGGGTGTAAAGCGACAATATCTTGATATTGGATTGAATCTTGATCTGTGCTAAAATAAGCTGAGAGATTGGAGTATATCTCAGCAGGACCAAGACTACTAGCTATACATTCTACTTGTCCGTTTTCTAAATATTGACAAGAGCCAATTAGTATAATTAGGCTTGTAGAATTTGGAATAGGAACAGGTAACCTCGCTAAATAAGTATCTACTATTTCAAGATTTGAATTAACTAAATTGAGTTCATTATTCTCTGCTATAATATACTGCGCGGTTGTAGGGTTGTAATCAAAGGTAAGTATTTGTTCTCGATGATTTCTTATGGTCTCAAATTTAGCAATCTGTCCTTTTGTGTTTAATTCAATGAAATGGGTAGAAAGAGTACCACCGAAGTTGAAAATTGATTTATTACCAATTGCGTATAAAATTTCTTTGTCTAAAAATTTGTATTCATACGCGAAAAACTGTTCACCCGAATTTATTCTTATAGAATCAATAATTGTATGTTTATTGAAATCTAAATCAAAACTGTGTGTGTAGGTATAGGTACCTGTCTCTGTACTTGCATTTGAGATCATCAGTATTTTATCTGGAAGTACCTTGAATAGAGATAAGATTGAGGTAGCAAAACCTCTAATCTTTAAATTTTCAATGCTATCGACGATTTCAAAGTCTGTTGTTGTTTTGAATAGGCTAATAGTACGGTCGGGTCCATCTATATTTCCATTAGCAAAATAGTAATAGTTTTCATCTGTATCAACATGTGTTAATATATTTGATGAAGCCTTAGTGTCAAGGGATCCAGTGAAAATTTCATTTTGAGCTGTACTAAATTTCCATGAAATAAAAAAAAGGATAATAGTAAAAGTGTATTGGAACATTTGATTTGATTTGAAAATCTCTAGGCTTGTTAAGCCTAGAGAAAATTAACTTAAGCTTAACAACATATTACTGTTAAAATAGGAGGTTCGTTATCTCGAGGATCTTCAATGCAATTAACTTCGCCATATGTGATAGTTGCAGAGTACCATTGCCCTAAATTAAATTGATTAACATAATTAACATGTAGATCAATATTGATTATTTCTGATCCTTCAGGAATTTGATTTGTTACTTCGCTATTACTCAATAAATTTTGTGAATAACAAAATACACAATTTAGCATGTCAGTAACGATACAGGCGCAGCCCCCCAGATCGGCGCTTTCTTCTTTAGATACTTCGCTGCATCCGCTTGCAATTGATAATAATTCAGTTTCCCTAATGTAAATAAAGCCAATATTTGTGAAAGCAGGAACTCCTCCATCTTTACACAAGTGATTAGAACGAATTTGATTGTTTTGGACTCCTTCTATTATTTCTAATGCTGTAATATTTGGTGTAGCACATGCACCACCTTCACCACATGATGGAAGTTCATTACATGGAAAAAAAATTTCTCTTCCTCCGTTTTGCCCTCCTAATCCTAGTATAAATTCATCATCAGTAAAAGGCGGATTACTACAATTAAAAGCTTCATTTTCAGGAGCAGAAAAATATTCAATTATTTCTGAGTTAGAAAGTTTATAGTTAGAGTAGACGTCTACTTGGTTTGTTTCGGGGTTTACGTCAACGGATATATAGTCTAGATGAAAATCAGTGAATTGGTTTCCTTCTAAATGCGTATAAATTTCGGTGTATAAAGCTAACCAATCATTGTTTGCAGGAATATCAAAAGAAGCATTTATTCCTTTAATATTTACTCCTGATTTAACATCAGCATAAGAATAATTAAACAACCATTCCAATCCATAAGTAGCTTCCTCTAAAGTGTAGTTAGTGGATGTGTTTACACCATTGTCAAGGTCTTGCAAATAGCTTTGAAAATTTCTAGCCCAATCATTTTGAGAAGAGGTTCTTGTATTTGCAATATTGGATACGTTCATCTCCTTTTGGGTCTCATATTCTGTAGTTAGGTTATCTTTATCACAAGAACTTAATAGAAAAATTACTAGGCCAAATAGCATTAATTTACTGGTTAGAAATTTCCAACGGGGGGGGTAAAATAAATCATAATTATAAGTTTATATGGTTAATAAAAAAAACTCTTTTTAATAAACTTGTATAGACGAGTGGTCGTGACAACTTAGCTTTCGAAAAGTGGTTAAACGTTAAATAAGTTTTTAAAGATAATAAAAAAAATCAGAAAAAAAGTATGTAGCAGAGATTTTCTATTTGTCATCCAGCTACGTTTGTCACCACGCTAAAAAAAAGCTACT
>JALZVD010000375.1 GCA_023300205.1 Akkermansiaceae bacterium
GCCAAAAGCGCAGCTCCTGATGACCATCTAGCAGTCGCTACAACAATGGGACTCACATGCCATTTCCCAGAAGCCTTCCCCCTCTCTCTTTACTACGCCATCCATCATGGTGATAGCTTTGCAAATTGTATCAGCAAAAATGCACTAGCTGGAGGAGACTCATCAGCCAGGGCAATGTTCCTCGCTCTCCTCTTTGTAGCTCGCGACGCAAACATCCTCGAAACAATTGATCCACTAGCTAGCCAATTAAACATCGGAACAGCACCTACTCCCCAGACTCAAACTGAACTAGCACCCCCAAACTCTCCAGGAAGTCATTCCGTAAAAATACCACTTCCTACAGGAAACCTAGCAGGCGTGATCGAAATCCCAGAGGGAGAAATTCACGCCTATGCCATTTTCGCGCATTGTTTCACTTGTGGAAAAGATTTCTTACCTGAGAAAAAAATCACCCAAGGACTCGCTGCTAATGGAATCGCTACCCTAAGAATAGATTTCTCAGGTCTCGGTAAATCATCAGGAGACTTCAAGGACTCATCATTCCTCACTAACATCGAAGACATCAAAATAGCAGCTAACTGGCTAGATCAGCTTTACCAAAAACCTAGCCTACTCGTTGGACATTCTCTGGGAGGCACAGCCGTTCTTGCAGTAGCTTCTCAGATCCCAAGCATTCAAGCAATTGCCACCGTTGGATCTCCTGCTGACCCCTCTCACATTCTTCATATGTTTGAAGACCACCTTGATGAAATCAAACAAAACGGTAGTGCCCAAGTCTCGTTTGCTGGAAGAATGTTTACCGTAAGCCAGCGCTTTGTAGACGACGTTTGTAGCTACGATCACGTCAAACACCTTAACGAACTCGACGGTCATAAACTCATCATGCATTCTACCAATGATCAGACAGTCGATCTCAAAAATGCTGGGGAAATCTATACCCACCTCAAGCACCCTAAATCGTTTTTCGCCCTTAACCAAGTTGACCACCTTTTGACAGCCCCTGATGATGCTAAATACGTGGCAAATGTCATCGGCCTCTGGGCTCGTAAAAACATCATTAAATAAGTTCAATTAATCCACACTCATCGCACACTATGAAATCATTCGACATCATCGTAATCGGAGGCGGAAGAGCCTCCGCTTTTGCCCAAGAAGCAACGAAAGCAGGTAAATCCGTAGCTCTTATAGAACGAGATCGTCTAGGTGGAACTTGCCCTAACAACGGCTGTGTTCCATCAAAATTATTGATCGGCTACGCAGATGTAGCCAAACGCATAAAAGAAGCATCCCGTCATCATATCTCTGCTAGCATTGACCACATCGACCTCGAACAAATCTTCAAAAACGTCAATCATTGGGTTGACCGAGTAGATCCTCGCTACGAATCTCGCCTCCCTGAGAACCTTTGTCTCTATCGAGGTGAAGCCAAATTCATAGAAAATAAAATCATCCAAGTAAATGGTGAGAAACTGTCCGCCGAGCAAATCATCATCGGAACAGGAGCTCGCCCCCGCCCCGCAGATTTCTCTCACCTTCCCACATGGACCAGTAATGACCTCTTCCCATTCAAGCACGAGATTCCAAAAAGCATCGCCATTGTAGGAGGCGGATTTATCTCTTGCGAATTAGCTAACTTCTTCCAAGCCGTAGGGATTAATGTCACCCTACTCGTAAGAGGAAACACTCTTCTATCGAACGAAGACAAAACCATCTCTGCTATATTCAAAGAACAGTTCAGCGAGTTCGTTACAGCAAAATTTGATACCACTATCACCGATGCTAAACATGACGGCAAAAAATTTCATCTCTCCCTAGACGAAGACTCTAAACAAACTGAAATCACTGTAGACGCTCTACTCTACGCCACTGGGCGCATCCCAAACACTGACAATCTAGACATCGAAAACACTGACATCATCCTCAACAAACGAGGATTCATAGAACGTGATGCAAAGCTAGAAACAGCAGTCAAAGGAGTCTACGCCATAGGTGATGTAGCTGGAACCTACCAGCTGCAACATGCAGCAAGATTCGAAACAAACCACCTCGTAGAGAGCCTCATCAAAGCGCCAAACGAAACAAAGCCTGAGATAACATTCCCAATGATGCCTCACGCTGTCTTTACAGACCCCGAGATTGCCGCAGTAGGCATCACCGAACAAGATTTAGACCGCAATGACATATCCAGAGACGATGTCGTCATCGTGGAGACCAACTGGAAATCCAGCGCCCGCTTACTATCGTGGAGATTAGAATACCCCATTACTAAATTGATCGTAAAAAAATCTGACTACTCAATTATAGGCTGCCACATGATCGGACCTGAAAGCTCCACAATGATTCATCAGATACTCATGCTCATCCATTTAGATAACGATATCCGTAAGCTACCAAACATGATTCACATCCACCCCAGTCTCTCAGAGTCACTACTCGAATCAGCAATGAATGCTATCTCAGAAATTGACGGATAATCAGTATAATTACTAACTAATAATTCAAGACTCTCTACTTGCTACTCACATTCTACTTGATAGCTTCTCACCGAATCAATCTATTACAACCAACAACTATACACAACCATGTCACGTAAACTAATCATCGCAGCCAACTGGAAAATGAACAAAGGACCAGCAGAAGCAGCCGTATTCCTAGAAGAATTCCTCGGAGCAGCTGGAGAACTTGCTGAGCAAGCTGACCTCGTCATCGCTCCTAACAACCTTTCCATTCCAACAGCCTCAGAGCTAATCAACGATATCAACCCAGCCATTGGCCTCGCTGCTCAGACAGTATCAGAAAGCGACAACGGTGCATTCACTGGCGAAACTAGCACTGACATGCTCAAAGAGTTATTCGTCAACTACGTCATCATCGGTCACTCAGAAAGACGTAGCATCTACGGAGAAACAAATGCTCAGATTAATGCTAAAATCAAAAAATCTCTCGCCGCAGAAATTACTCCCCTATTCTGCATCGGTGAGACACTCGAAGAACGTGAAGGCGGCAAGCTAGAAACTGTTCTAGGATCACAAATCAAAGAAGGCCTCGAAGGTATCAGCGACATCTCAAACATCGTCATCGCATACGAGCCAGTATGGGCGATCGGAACAGGCGTAACAGCCACTGCTGAGCAAGCACAAGACACTCACAAATACTGCCGTTCAGTCATTGAAGAACTCTACGGAGCAGACGCAGCAGAAGCAGTTCGTATCCAATACGGCGGTTCAGTAAAAGGCGCTAACTCAGCAGAACTCCTCGGCCAGCCAGACATCGATGGAGCCCTAGTAGGCGGAGCCGCTCTCGAAGCTAGCTCATTCCTAGAGCTCATCAAAAACGCAGTAGCCTAACACTCATTCTCAATCATAAAAAATGCCTCGGTAGATAGCAATCTACTGAGGCATTTTTGATTAAATGATTAAATTCCAACTCAGAGGATTACTCTTCTTTATCTTTCTTAGGTCCTTTTTTCTTACCTTTCCCCTTACTTTTTGCAAACTCTTCCTTATTGAGGAAGCCGTCGCCGTCTTTATCCTTCTTAGCAAAGATAGCTTTCGCCTTTTCTGCATTTTTTCCAACAGCCACAAACTCAGCTTCGCTGATCTTTCCATCTTTGTCAGTATCTACTTCCTCAAAAGTCTTCTTAGGTCCTTTTGGTCCTTTT
>JALZVD010000376.1 GCA_023300205.1 Akkermansiaceae bacterium
ATGCGAACATTTGCTATTTACTTATATTAAGAGAGTCTTTAGTATTTTTCTTGAGCGCTTGTCTTTTAGATTTATGGAAATTTAGTAGAAAGATGGGAGAGGTGCGTATAGAAAAAGTATATGAAAGTGATAATAGCATGTGGAGGGACTGGAGGTCATTTATTTCCTGGAGTAGCGGTAGCTCAGGAGCTGAAGGCGCGTGGGCATGAGGTGAAGCTGCTGATCTCTCAGAAGAAGGTGGATGCGCGAGCGAGTGAGAAGTATAAGAATTTAGATTTTGATACGGTGCCGGCTGTTGCTAAGCCTAAGACATTATCTCTGAAGATGATTCCTTTTATGTGGAAGATGTGGAGGACGGTAGGGCAGTGTAAGGTGGTGCATAGGGAGTTTGGCACTGATGCTGTGATCGGGATGGGTGGATTTACTTCATTGGCGCCTGTTCTGGCTGGGCATAAGATGGGGGCAAGGGCTTATGTTCATGATAGTAATGCTCTGCCAGGTAAGGCGAATAGACTTACTGCGAAATGGTGTGATAGGGTGTTTATTGGCTTTGAGGCGGCGCGTCGTTTTTTCCCAAATAGTAGGGTGGAGCTGACGGGGACTCCTGTACGTGATGAGATAAGAAACTTGCCGAATAGGGAGGTTGCTGCAGAGAATCTGGGCTTAAATGCTGCGATGAAGACGGTGCTTGTGATGGGTGGTAGCCAGGGAGCGAAGAGGCTAAATAGTTTGGTTGTGGAGGCTTCAAAGGCGATGCCAGGGGTGCAATTTTTACAGATTACGGGGAATGGAGATTACGAACGTGTGAAGTCTGAGCTTGGTGATACTGAGCATCATCAGTTGTTGGCATTTTGTGATGATATGGCTGCTGCTTATGCGGTTAGTGACTTGGCGGTGATGCGCTCAGGTGCTTCTAGTTTGACTGAGTTATCTTATATAGGGATGGCTAGTATTTTAGTACCTTACCCAACGGCTGCTGATGATCACCAGACGAGGAATGCTGAGGTGTTTGAAAAGGTTGATGCGGGACTTCTGAGGAGGGAGGCTGAGTTAGACGCTGGTGCATTGGTTGCTGATTTGACGGCGGTGCTGGATGATACTGAGAGGTTAGTGAATATGGCCGCTGCGGCTGATGCTTTGTCAGTTAAGGATGCGGCGGAGAGGATCTGTAAGGTTGTGGAAGGGGATGTGACTGGTTAGAAGAGAGGATGAAGGTAGTTATTGTTGAAGAAAATTTTAGATATTGAGAGAATGAAGATTACAGAATTAAGCCAGAGGCTAACAGAGCGAAGTGAGCCGTTGAGGGTGCATCTTATTGGTGTGGCTGGCTCGGGGATGAGTGGGTTGGCTTTGTTGTTGATAGGTATGGGTCATAAGGTGAGTGGTTGTGACCGAGTGACGAGTAAGGAGACTGAGAGGATGAAGGGCATGGGGCTTACTTTTAGTAGTCCGCATAATGAAGAGAGCATCGAGGATGCTGATGTGGTGGTCTATAGTTCTGCAATCCGTGATGAGAATGTGGCTTTGGCTGGGGCGCGTAAGCGTGGTATTCATTGTATCCGTAGAGCTGAGTGTCTTGCTGCTATTTTAGGAACGAAAAAGGGGATCGTAATCAGTGGGACACATGGTAAGACGACGACGTCTGCGATGAGTGCTCATATGTTACGCCGTGGTGCGGTGAATCCGAGTCATTATGTGGGTGCTGAGATTCCTGTTTTAGGAACGAATGCGCACTGGGAAGAGGAGGGTGATGCGATGGTGGCTGAAGGTGATGAGAGTGATGGGACGTTAGCGTTGTATTGTCCTGAGCATACTGTGGTGCTTAATATGGAGGAGGAGCACTTGGATTTTTATCGTGATTTAGATCATATTAAGGAGGTGTTTAATCAGTTGTTAGATCAGACTACTGGGAATGTAATTTATTGTAAGGAGTGTCCGAATGCTACTGAGGTGTGTGCTAGCCGTGAGGGGAGTATTTCTTATGGTTGGAGTGATGCAGATTTCACAGCGACTGATGTGCGCGAGACAGGCGGGACGGTTGCATTTGATGTGAACCATGGTGGAGAGTGTTTAGGTAGGGTGGAGCTGGGGATACCAGGTTTGCACAATGCTCTTAATTCATTAGCCGCGTTAGCTGTGGCACATGTGTCTGGGGTTGCATTTAATGAGTGTGCTCGCTCGCTGGCTACTTTTGCTGGTGCTAGGCGGAGGTTTGAGACGAAGTATTTTTCTGATAAGGTTCGGATTATTGATGATTATGGTCATCATCCAACGGAGGTGGCGGCTACATTGCAGACTGCTAGGTCACTTGGTTCTAAAAGAGTTTTGGTGGTGTTTCAGCCGCATCGATATAGTCGGACGGAGAAGCTTGCTAGTGATTTTGGTAGGGTGTTGCAGGCTGCAGACCGCGTGTTTGTGACTGATATTTACCCAGCGAGTGAGTTGCCAATCGATGGAGTGACAGCTGAGACGATCGTGGATGCGATGAAGGAGCATGGTAAGACTAAAGCGGAGGTTGTAGGAACTGTGGAACAGGCTCATTATGCTGTGGGTAATGCTCTGCGCGATGGGGATTTATTGATTACTCTTGGGGCAGGAAATGTTCATGAGATAGGCACGAAAATAGTGAGAGATATTCAGGTGTTAGAAGAGATGCTGCGAACTGCCAGAGATGCGGGGGATGTAGATGCAAGTGGCGAGCTTTATGAGCCGATGCGTAAGCATTCGACGATGTTGGTGGGAGGTCCTGCGCAATTTTGGATAGAGCCTAGTACTTTTACAGGTTTTAGTAAGATGGTTAAGTATTGCCGTGACCGGGGGATAGCTGTCCGTGTAGTGGGAAGAGGTTCTAATTTATTGGTACGTCAGGGCGGGGTTCCTGGGGCTGTAATTCATCCTAGTAAGGGTGTGTTTGGTGAGGTGAGCGCTGATGGAGAAATCCTTAGTTCTGGGGCAGGGGTGAGATTTAAGAAACTGGCGAGTGTGGCACAGGCGAATGGTTTAACGGGCTTTGAATGGATGGAGGGAATTCC
>JALZVD010000377.1 GCA_023300205.1 Akkermansiaceae bacterium
TAGAAGGTTAAGATGATAGGATTTATGAAACTTACTTTTTTAGGAGATAACATTTCTGAATGAGTGTCAACGAAGCAAGTTGGCATTTTTTAGTAATGTCTAGTTTATAAGGTGGAGGAGGGAAGGTTGGCTGTTTTCAAAAAATATAACCGCTTAGTATTGATCAATTACTCTAGTAGATAGCTCTTTTTAAATAGTAAAAAATCCCCAGATTACATACCGAGATGCAATCTGGGGATATGAAGTCAATTAATAATTAAATAGAGCCCGCTAGTGGAATTATTCCTTTGATAGATCGACAGGTTTGTAACCACCTCTTGATTTGAACCAAAGAATGATAAGGAAGAAGGCTATCGCCATTGTAGCGGGTAAAGCAGCAGCTACTTTAAGTACTTTACGGCCATTGTCTTGGATGTTCTTGGTTAGCTCCCTGCCTGCTTGAGTTTTTACGTCAGTGGCTGCATTGAATTCTCCTTGTGCTTTCAGCGAAGCTTGGCGTTGCTCTGCAGTTGGCTCTGTCGGTAGCATGATTATTTCTTGTAGTTTTTTACCTTTTTCAGTTAGAAGAGAGCCATCGACAAGAAGAGCATCAGCTTTCACAGAATCATATTTGAAACCAAAGAAGTCCGAATCTGGTGCTCCGTATACAAGAGTATCATCTTTTTCAAGCTCGAATAGTTGAGGAGCTTGTTCTTTAGCGATATCTGCATTGTATTTATCAGCTACAGCACCGAGGAATGGCACTCCGAAAATACCTACAGTAAGAAGTCCCATTGCAGAAACTGTATTTAGCGTCATGGCGCCACCTTTTGGAAACTGCTCTGAAGTGAATCCGAGAACAGTTGGCCAGTAGAATGTTTGGCCAATACCATAAAGGACGAATGCAAAGAAGATCATGATACCAGCAACTTCAGAAAGAAGGAGTAGGCCAGCAATTGAGAAAATCGAACTCACTAGTAGTAAGGTTGGAGGAGACATGATTTTAAGGGGGACTCCCGCAAAGAAGCGAAGTACCATCATGATGAATGAGGAGAGAACAATGGCCCACCCTGAGTTAATGTTGTAATCATTAGCAAGAACTGGCTCCATGAGCTTTTTAATCCAACCATCCGTGGCGATTTCTGCAGTGGCAAGAGGAATCATGATGAGGCAGAGGATAAAGAACAGTGGCTTACCAGCAGACTTAAGCATTATACCAGCAATGAGGCCGGCAATTGCACCAACCCCTGCACTTACAGCAAGTTGATTTGCATCTCCAAATATATTGCCTTCACCAAACAGGCTTAGCTGATTTGCAAATTCATAAAATAGGAATGTTACAGCAAGGAAGATGCTGAGGCCTCCAAATTCTTTAAGCATCTCGGTGTAGGATACATTGTTTTCGATTCGTTCATCTTCAGGAACTCTTTTCGTCATGATGAATCCGAGACCAAAAATGACTGCAGCGATAGCAGGCATAATAAATGCAGCACGGTAAGTTAGACTTTCACCAGCTATGAGACAAACTGCAGCACCTATTACAATACCAGCAGGCCAAGAAGCGTGAAGAATGTTGAGCATTTTACTCTTATCTTTCTTATACATTGTTGCACAGAGAGGATTGATACAGGCCTCAATAATACCGTGAGAGAAACCAGCAACAATGAAAGAATAAACAAGTGCGCTTTGCGTGGTTGAAACCATTGTCCACAAAGATCCTGCAACAAGAAGGATAAAGGCTAAGATCATGGAAGGTCTGTAGCCGACTTTATCGACAATCAGACTGAAGAGAATCATGCCTACTGCGATAGGCCATAAAGAAGCTCCGAAGATTCCTCCGGCTGTATTTCCATCAATATTAAATTCAACTGACCAGGTTCCAATGTTCATTACTCGAATACCGAAGCCAATACCTACTGCCATGAGAGCGATAAAGCTCGACCAGAAAAGGATATCTGTTTCCTTCTTTGTTAATTCTACTTTTTCCATATGTGTGTGTGTTGGATTATTGTTGAGTGCCAGATTATTCCTAGCATTGTGAATGTGATTTCTAGCAGAACTATAGAGTGTAGCAAGCAGTAATTTAACGAGGATCTGGTATAGAAAAGCTCTCATTTTACTTGATGAACTTTATAGAATGGAGACTATCAGTTGATGTCATCAATGGAGGATTTAGCTGGGAATGAGGGGGAAGTGAGAGAGCATGGTTTGGAGCTGGATCTAGGGTATTCTTTTCTGGAGTCGCTGAAGGGGGGGCAGGTTGTTGTGGAGATGTTTGAGTTGCTTCCGGATGTTTATTTTTGGGTGAAAAATAGGGGTGGAGAGTTTGAGTATGGTTCTAGTCCTTTTTTGAAGCGTTATGGGGTGAGAGGGAATGAAGAGTTAGAGGGGATGAGAGATTTTGAAATTTACCCGCCTGCTATTGCAAGTAGATCAGAGATGGATGATGAAGAGGTGATGCGTTCTGGAAGAGTGCTTAAGGATAAGCCTGAGCTGGTGCCAAATACAGAGGGTGGGGTGGAGTGGAGAATGGTTTCTAGGATTCCTTTGTTTGATAAGGGTAATGAGATTGTAGGGACGGCTGGCATTTCTAGGTTAATAGGGATCAGTGAGAGTATGCCAGGTGCTAGTAATCAGCGGAAGGTTTTTGCGATAGTTGGGCATATTTATAAGCATCTAGAGCGGGATGTGACTGTGGTGGAGTTGGCAAGGTATGCAGATATTTCAGTGAGCACGCTTGAGCGATTGTTTAAAACGCATGTTCAGATGACGCCGAAGAAATTTATTGTGCACGCGAAGATGTCTGTGGTGAGTGAACATTTGCTGAAGGGTGATGTTAGTATTAAGGAGATTGGTGAATTGGTGGGGTATGATGATCATGCGAATTTTACTAGGGCCTTTCGTAAGTTGATGGGTGAGAGTCCGTCACGGTATCGGAAAAAATATAGAAGGGTAGTGAACTAGATCATGAAGCTACCTATTCATGAAGTAGAGGGTCAGTTGTTAGAGGGTATTGATGCTTCTCCAGATGTTCAGAATCCGTGGCGAGTGCTGGTGAAGGCGCCTACGGGATCTGGTAAGTCAACGGGGCTTCCTAGTATGTTGTTAGATGCTGGGGTGGAGGGGCGGATTGTTGTGGTTCAGCCGAGACGGATAGCAGCGCGGATGTTGGCACGTAGGGTAGCGGAGCTACGAGGGAGTATGCTTGGTGGGGAGGTGGGGTATGTTGTTAGATTTGATAATAAGACTTCGGTGGATTCGCGGATTGTCTATATTACGGATGGTATTTTACAGCGCTGGTTGGAGGAGAATCCGATGTTAGATGGTAGGGATAAGATAGGGGCTATTATCTTTGATGAGTTTCATGAGAGGCGTTTGGCAATGGATATAGCGCTGGCGGATTGTTTGACGTTACAGGAGGCTGAGGGTGGGCGACCTGATTTAAAGGTTTGTGTGATGTCGGCTACTCTTGAGGTGGCTGGGCTGGAGGAATATTTGGATCCTTGTCGGTTAATTGAGGCGGGGGGGAGGTCTTATCCAGTTGAGATTTCTTATCAGCATGCGCTGGCGAAGTCTAAGACGAGTAACCGCTACGGGACTGGGGAGGAGCCGATCTGGGAGAAGTGTTTAAGGGCAGTGAGTGAGGCTGTGACTAATGATAACTGTGGGAATATTTTGATTTTTCTTCCTGGGGTGTATGAGATTCAGAAAACGATTACGTTGTTAGAGCAGAAGAGGTTTAGTTCTAGGAGTGGTGAGAAATGGGAAATTTGTCCGCTTTATGGGGCGTTGAAACCGGAGCAGCAGGATAGGGCTGTGCGGGATGGGGGGCCTCCTCGGATGATTGTTTCTACGAATGTGGCGGAGACTTCATTGACGATTCCAGGTGTGTGCACGGTTATTGATGCTGGTCTGGCAAGGATTTCTGAGTTTGATCCTTTGAGGGGGATGGATACGTTGTTTATTAAAAAGATTTCTAGGGCTGCGGCTGATCAGCGGGCAGGGCGTGCTGGGCGAGTGGCTCCCGGGAAATGTATTCGGTTGTGGAGTCAGTCGGATCATGCAAAGCGTGCGGAGTTTGAGCTGGCAGAGGTGCGGCGGGTGGATCTGACGGAGACGGCACTGAAGCTGAAGTTCCGTGGGGTGGATACACTTGAGTTGTTTCGTTGGTTGGAGGCTCCATCGGTTGATGGGATGGGGCATGCGCTTGGGCTGTTAGGAATTCTTGGAGCGATTACGGGTGAGAGGATTTCTGTTCTTGGGAAGGGAATGGCAGGGATGCCGTTGCATCCACGTGAGGCTAGGTTGTTGATTGCCGCGAGGGATGAGGGGTGTGTGGAGGAGGCCATTTTTACGATTGCTTTGATGCAGACAGATTCTGGTGGAGGAGGCATTTTCATGAAGGGTAAGCAGAATGGGCGGGGGCAGTTTATTTATGATGATGATGTGACGGATTTTGCGGCAGATTACCGTGCTTATATTTCTGCTGTAGCGATGCAGTTTAATCCTCAGCGGTGCTCTGCGATAGGGGTGTTGGCACGGATAGCACGTGAGGTTCAGCAGGCTGAGCAACAGCTCAAAAAAATGATCTCTCGGTTAGGTTGGGATGGGGGTTCTAGGG
>JALZVD010000378.1 GCA_023300205.1 Akkermansiaceae bacterium
CTTATGCGTTGCATTTTGAGGGGCATGACGCGAGCTATAGTGGGACAGCTCTGGAGAGGTTTATGCTGAAGGATAGGCGAGGGCATTGTGAGTATTTTGCAACTACAGCAGCGTTATTGCTCAGGGAGCAGGGGATAGCTACTCGGTATTGTATTGGTTATGTGGCGCGTGAGAAGGATGGTGATACTTGGGTTATACGGGGCTCTCATGCTCATGCGTGGTGTCGTTCTTGGATAGGGGGGAAATGGGAGATTGTGGATCTGACTCCGCCGGATTGGCTAGCGTTAGAAGGAGAGAAGAATAATGCTGAGTGGTCTCAGGGGGTGGAAGATTGGTTTCAGAGCATAAATCAGGATTTTTCGATATGGAGGGCTAACGAAGAGAATAGGGCTTTGATGAATGTAATTATGTGGGGGCTTGGAGTAATCTTACTAATATGGTTTGGTTATCGCTTGTATAATAAGCGTGCGAAGGAAGAGAAGCTAGAGCGAGCTCATGCGGGGGCTTTTGGCTACGAATTATCTAGGGAGTTTGAGTTGATTGAGGCTCAGCTGTCTTCGCTGATAGGAGAGCGATCACAGGCTCAAACGTATTCTGGGTGGGTGAAAGGAGCTAAGCATCAATTAGGTGAGCATTTATCACTGAAGCTAATGGATCTGGTGTCTCTGCATGAAGAATCTCGCTTTGGGGGTAGAGATCGATCGACTGAGATGGAGGATGTGGGGGGTGTGGTTGAATCATTACTAGATAAGTGATGATTGTTTGTTATTTATTATAAGTTAGTTGGGTTGATGTAGTCAAAAGCATTAGTTTTTTGGTTGTAAATATTGTTTTTTTGCGTATTATGACACAGAAGACAATAAAAGATATGGCTAGAAAGAAAACAACATTAGCGCTCAGAGTAAATGGAGATAACCCCAATCATCATTTATGGAACAATAGGGGAGTCTGGTGGTGTCACCTTACCGTTCATAAATCTGATGCGACTGCAGAGCGTCTTAGGTTTTCTCTTAAAACTAGAGATGTAGAGCAAGCGAGACATCGCAGAGATAAGATATTTAATGATATTGCTAAGCACTACGATATAGCCGCTTAGGTGTTGGTCTTAGGAGGTTACGGAGGACGTATTTAATCTGCTATCTTAAGTAATACAGCCTTTTGGGCATGCAGGCGATTTTCAGCTTGTTGGAAGATAGTGTCTGCGTGGAGTTCTAGAATTTCTTCCGTAATTTCCTTTTCACGGTAGGCTGGGAGACAATGTAGGACAATGTGGCTCTCATTAGCCTGACTGAGGAGCTTGCTGTTCACTTGGTATGCGCCAAATAGAGCTTCTTTTTCAGCTTGGCCTTCTTGTCCCATTGATAGCCAGACATCGGTATTGATGATATCGGCGTCTTTACAAGCAAGGGAAGGATCATCAGTGAGGGTTACGTTTGGAGCGTTGACTCTATTCATGAATTCAGCAGATGGTTGGCAGCTTTTAGGCGCAGCGATTACGAGCTCGAAGCCTAGGTATTTAGCAGCCCAGATCCAGGAGCGGGACATATTGTTGTCACCGTCTCCAATGAATACAATTTTCTTACTATTCCAAGTACCTAGCTTTTCTTTAATTGTTAGCAGGTCAGCTAGTATTTGGCATGGGTGTTCTTCATCAGTGAGGGCATTGATGGTAGGAATATTACCAAATTCTGAAAAGTCGCTGACGTCTTGCTGGGCGAATGTTCTGATGATGCAGCCGTGAACCATTCTACCGAGTACTCTTGCTGTGTCTTTGATGGGTTCACCTCTGCCGAGTTGGATATCATTTGATGATAAGAACATAATTGATCCACCTAGTTCGCGAACACCTACTTCGAAGGAGACACGGGTTCTGGTGGAGGATTTTGTGAAAATCATCGCCCAAGTTTGGCCTGTTAATGGTAATGAGGTTGGGTTAGCTCGCTCTGTTTTAAGTTTGAGGGCTGAGTCCACGAGTTCATTAAGAAGTTCTGCATTGAGTTCTTCGATAGAGAGTAGGTGTTTCATAACAGGTTGTGATTGGGTAATGGTGAAATAGTGAAAGCGAGGAGATAAACATGGTAAGAGAGTAAATGTCGAGTGTTTTCTGATTGTGTAAAATTGTTACAGAGCTAGAACTAGCGCAGATGAGATTAGATAAATACCTAGCCACACATTCAGATGCGACACGCACTCTAGCCAAGATGGCAATTAAGACAGGAAGGGTGGAGGTGAATGGTGAGGTAATCAAGGATCAGGGTAAAAAGGTGAAGATAGGTGATGTGGTGACGATTAATGGCAGGGAGCTTGAAGAGTCTGGCGAAGTTTATATCGTAATGAATAAGAAGGCAGGGATTATCTGTGCAACTCAGGATGAGGAGCAGGATACGGTGTTAGACTTTCTTGATGGTTATACGCATAAGTCGCTGCATATAGCGGGGAGGTTAGATAAAGATACTACGGGGCTGGTGCTGATCACGAGTGATGGGAAATGGTCTCATAGGGTGACATCTCCGAATTATGTTTGTGATAAGGTTTATCTTTTAGAGACATTGCTGCCTATTGAGAACTCATGTATTGATGAATTTGCTAACGGGATACTTTTACGTGATGAGGTGAAACCGACGAAGCCGGCTAAGTTAGAAATACTCAGTCTTCATTCAGCTAGGTTAACTCTAAC
>JALZVD010000379.1 GCA_023300205.1 Akkermansiaceae bacterium
CTCCAAGCAGCCCTAAACGAATACCCTGGATCCTACCTCATCGTATCACACAACCGTCAATTCCTCGACTCCATCGTAACCACCACACTCGAGTTCAGACCAGAAGAAGAACCTCGCTTATACAAAGGTAACGTCACTTACTTCCTAGAGAAAAAAGCCGAGGAAAAAGACCAAGCAAAAAAAGCTGCCAAACTAGCAAAAGCTAATCAACGCGAACAACAAAAAGCCGCAGCCAATAACCCAAAAACCGCTAACACAACAACCAGCGACAACAAAATCTCTCGTAAAGACCAGCGCAAACGCGACGCAGAAATCCGCCAAAAACGTAGCTCTATCCTAAAGCCACTAGAAACAGAACTCGAGTCTCTAGAAGGTCAAATTGCTGACATCGAAGCAGCCCAGGCCAAACTCACCAAGCATATGTCCTCCCCAGAGGTCTCTACAGATGGAGAAAAAATGCAAGAATCCTCCATCGCCTACCAAGAACTTTCTGACAAATTAGAAAAAATTTACGCAAAATGGACCGAAGTTTCAGATAATATCGAGAAATTTAACGAAGAATTTAAAGAATAAATTCAGCTCCATAAATGATCCACTCCTGCGTATCTTTATTTCACACACTATACTTGCCTAGATAGCTTTTCAATGTACATTTTATAAGTAGAAACATCAATTCACTACTAGATCAATAACACTCAACAAAAACACTAGATATGGACTATACACCAACGAACCCAACACCACTTTCTCCGTCAGATTACGCAGGCGTCAGCCAAGCCGCATCTGATCTCCGCAGCCACACTGCAGATGACATGACTGACTTTGCTGCCACACAGGCTCAGACAGTAAAGGCAGCAGCAGTGGCCAAAGCTCAGGATTTCCGCAGCTTCGCAGGTGAAAAAGCAGCCTCCATCAAGGAAGAAGCAAGTATCAAATTCAAGCAAGGCACAGAGAAAGCAAAAGAACTCCACACCACAGCTGAAGACTACGTCAGAGAGAACCCTACCAAAGCCGTCCTAAGTGCTGTCGGAGTAGGAGTAATCATCGGCCTTATTCTTCGCCGATAAATACCCATACCCATCACGCTCTTCGACGTGACCCCACGTTGAAGACATTCTCACCTAAATGAGTCTTGTCTAATTTCAGCCTCATTTGCTAACCGAGTTACCTGCCAAAGAAAACCTATGGATCAATCATAGGACTGTAATCGCACCTCATGGAGCCATTATCATCACAACAAACCCAGCAAAGACCACCAGTAAGACGTCCTTCAGACTCTTTCACTGCTGCTCATGATCCCCAACAAGGGTTAAAACAAGCTGCTACCTCGCTCAAAGACTCAAGCCTTGGCTACATCCAGGCCAAGACAGAGCTAGCAGCCATTGAAGCAACAGAAGCGGCCGTCTTCGCTAAAAAGAAACTCAGCATCGCCATCTTCACCACCTTCTTTGGCATCTTCAGCTACGCTCTCTTCCTTATCTTCGCATTCGGAATCATACAGCAGTTCGCAGCTAAACTCTTGACTAAGATTTCCAACATCATCGTCATCAATCAGTCCAACACTATCATCCTCCTCATGATGCTGTTCCACCTTCTCATCTTCCTTATCTATCTTGTCAAACTCAGCAAGAAACCTCAGGAAGAATTCTTCTCACTGACTAAATCTGAATTTCAGAAAGACAAACAATGGCTCGCAGAGATCAACCAAAAGACAGGAAACTAGAACTGCTCAGCCAGCTCACTTCTCACCGTAAGGATATTACTGTCAAAAAACAGATCCTTGTTCAAAGGATCTCTGAGAGTAAAGACCAACTCCAAGATCAGATCAAAGACCAGATCAAAGACAAAATCAATGTCCCTAAGATAGTCACCACATCGGTCAAATCCTCATTTTCTAACAGCCCTAACAAATGGTTCATCGGATCTGCTGTAGGTGGGATCATCATCTCCAAGGTACTGTTCGGCACAATAGGCTCCATCTTCAGAAAGCCTAAGAAACAAAGAATCTCACACGGACTCCTCTACTCCATCGCAGGCATGGCAGCCCGCCCAATGATCAAATCATTTCTCATTGGAAAAGCCAGAAACTATGTAGCCAACAGACTCATCGGCCAACAACCTCAATCATACCAACAAGAAACATACCAAGATACATATCGCCCTCAGAACCGATACTAAAATTAACCATCCCTCCAAACATTTCTTAACTTTAGCGTTTATTTCTCTCCCTCCTCCCGCTTCAATGGTCCCCATGCTAGATCTACCACCATGGGAAAGCCCATTCTACGCCATTGCCACATTCCTCTTTGGCATCTGCGTAGGCTCATTTCTCAATGTAATCATCTACCGCGTCCCACGCGGTCTCAGCATCAATAAACCCAAACGCTCATTCTGCCCTCCCTGTAAGAAAGAAATACCCTTCTCGCGTAACATACCCCTCCTCACCTGGCTCATCCAGAAAGGAAAATGCGCCGAATGTAAGTCCCCCATCCCAGTCCGATACCTTTGGATCGAACTCCTCACCGGACTCCTCTGGCTAGCTTCCTGGCACTATTTTTCTAATCCACTCGTCGCCGTCCTATTCATGCTACTCGGCGCCATCGCACTCGTCATCATCGCCGTAGACATCGAGCTTATGCTCATCCCCAGACCCTTCACCATCACCGCAGCCATCATTGCCCTTGCTGGTGGTGCACTCACCCCAGAACGCTTCCAACTCTTCACCTGGCAAGAAGGCCTAGCCTATTCAGCCTTCGGACTCGCCATCGGTTGGGCTGCCCTCTGGCTAGTCGTCCTCCTAGGCAAAGCCTTATTCGGAAAACGCTCCTTCACCTTTGAAAAATCCACAGCCTGGGCAGTGCGCGAACCTATCACCGAACAAGAAGAAATCAGCTTCATCATCGACGATGAAATCATCCCATGGTCAGACATCTTCTTCCGTAAGTCAGACAAACTCATCATCGACGGCCTCACACACCTCAACATTGACGGCAAACCTCGCACCGCATCACTACTAGAAATCAGAGACCGTTACATCATAATAGACGGAGAAAAAATAGACATCGAAGAACTCGCCTCGCTCGATGGCAAGACCACTTCCGCCACCATCCCCCGCGAAGCTATGGGCATGGGAGACGTAGACCTCCTCGCTGTACTCGGCGCCATCTTCGGAGCTCCATCACTCCTAGTCATCGTTCTCTTCTCATGTCTCTTCACCATACTCATCGCCCTACTAGGCAGACTAGGATTCGGTAAAATGATACCCTTCGGTCCAGCCCTCATCGCAGGCGGAGTCTTCTGGCTACTCTACGGCCAAACCGCCTGGAACTGTTACATATCCATCTTCACCTAGCAGTAACCACACAACCCAAGCAGCTCCACCCACCCAAGCCCTAAAACCTACTTAACAACATACCGCTTCCCACTCACCGTCACCTTAGGCGGAACCTTCCTCCTCTCAAACGCATCATACCCCTCCTTCAAGTTCTGCCAGAAACCATACCAAGGACTCCTCTTCATCTGGTTCATATTCTCATCAGTCATCCTAAACGGAAAACAATGCACAGCAACTGACCCCTGCCCATGACTCAGCCCTGCAGCACACAGCGTATAAATCTCTTCCACATAATAATCTGTCATCGCTAAGCAACCCACAGAAACCGCATTCCCATGCACCATCAGCGCACTCCCAGTCCTGCCATGCGCTCTATCATAACGGTTCGGATACCCTAGATTAAATGATAAATGAAATCTACTCTGAGGATTCAGCGCTCCCATACTCACATCATAAAACCCCTCCACCGCCTGCATATCCCCCTCTTTCAACTTAGGCCCTAAATCACCAGACATCGCCGCTATCCGATAAGTCTTAAACTTCTCATACCTCTTTGTCTGCCTATTCAGCATCCAAACCTCCAGCTCACCACTCTGCTTAAACGCTCTGATAAAAACCGGATTCCCAACAGCTATCCCCCTGCCATTCATTTCCTTCTTCAGTCTCGGAATCACACGCCTAGCAGCATCAGCCGCTCGCTTCTTACCATTCGCATAATCTCCTTTAGATAACTGTGATGGATTAGTCGTATCAACAGCGCACGCCTTCCCACTTAAATTCAAACCCACAAACACAAACAAACACACCACACCCAGCCCCCATAGTATCACACGACCAAAAGTTAGTTTAGCAGTAGTTTTTCTCATCACCATAATCATAACTACGTATCTCCCTCTTTTCAACTTTCAACTTTTAAATCCCCATCTCTCTCCTATGATCCCCCCATGTCAAATGCCACAACAGATCATATCGCCATCATCGGAGGAACCGGACTCTATAAAATGGAAGGATTCACTCTCGAAGAAGAAATCACCATTCACACCCCATTCGGGCATCCATCAGATGCCATCATGAGCGGAACACTCGCCGGCAGAAAAGTCTACTTCCTCCCCCGCCACGGCAGAGGCCACACTATCCTCCCGCATGAGATAAACCACCGCGCAAACATCTGGGCACTCAAGTCCCTCGGCGTCTCCTACATCATCTGCGTCACAGCAGTCGGTAGCCTACAAGAACAATACGCACCCAGAGACATCGTCCTCTTTGACCAGTACTACGACCGCACCAGCAGAAGAAATGAACACACATTCTTCGGCAACGGCATCGCAGCCCACATCCCCTTCGCAGAACCCATCAGCGAAGGACTACGTAGCATCCTCAGCACCGCCGCAAAAGAACAAGGCTGCAACGTCCACAACCGCGGAACTTACGTAAACATGGACGGACCAGCATTCTCCACCAGAGCAGAAAGCAACGCCAACCGCCAACTAGGATTCGACGTCATAGGCATGACAAACGTCGCAGAAGCAAAGCTCGCCCGCGAAGCTGAGATCTCCCTCGCCACCCTAGCCATGATCACCGACTACGACTGCTGGAAAGTAGAAGAAGAACCAGTCAGCCTCCAAACCGTCCTCGGACACCTCGCCACCAACTCCTCCAACGCCCAAAAAGTCATCCAGCGAGCCATCCCTAAAATCCCCACAAATGCCACCTGGCCTGAACACTCCGTCCTCAGCCAGTCCATCGTCACCCAGCCAGATCAATGGCCAGAAGACACCATAGAAAAAATCCGCCCCATCCTAAAAAAATACCTCTAACTTACCGGAGATTTCCTACATCCCACCATCAACACAAGCCAATCATAACTCACTAATCATCAATTAAACTAATACCCACTTTACGAATCCCCTCACCTCTCAAACAATTCACCACATCAATAAATCTCTGATGAGTCACCCCCTCCCCAGACACTACCTGCACAAACAACTCACTCCCATTCGACCGTGCCAGCTCATTGATCATCTTCAGTCTCTCCTTCGTCCTAGATATCTCCCTATCCGCCATATCAGTATCCAGCACCTCCTCATACACCCCTGCATTCATCACAATAGAACCATCCCCCTTCACCCCTATCAAGACCTTCACCATCTCATCTCCAGGCACCCCCACCGAGCTAGGCATAGTCATCGGCAAATCCTGCTCCCTTGGCTGAATCGTGCTCGTCACCAAGAAATAAATCAGTAGCAAGAAACACACATCAATCAGCGAGGAAATATCCAAC
>JALZVD010000380.1 GCA_023300205.1 Akkermansiaceae bacterium
AAATAATAAATACTCGCCGGAATATCCCCATCCCCAGTCGTGATCTTAAAATCTACATTAGCTCCATGATCCACAAAACTCTGAGCCAGATTCAAATACCCTTTCGCCAGTAACTTCTCCAGCGGCGTTCTACCCTCACCATCTAATTTATCATGATCCTTCGCATACCTCCTCACCACCTCAAGAGCTCCCCACTGATGATGATCCATCGCTAAATGAATAGCATCATTTCCATCCGCATCCACAAAATCAAAGCCCACCCCTAACTCACCTAGAACCTCCAAATCCTCAACTCCTCCCTCTCTAACTAATTCCATTACCCCGCTCGGAGTATCCTCCACTCCTCGCGAACTAAGATCAGACACTATTCGCTCCCTTTTACTCTCTACAGTGGGCTCCGTAGTCCACCACTGATAACCTCCCCCACCTATCGCAATTACGCTACATACCGTAAGTAAGGAAGAAAGTGAAAGAAAAGTTGCCATAGACTATAAATTGATTGAACGATAGAATTCACCATTTAATTACCCACCTAGAATAAGCGAGTCAACATCAATCCAATCTAACAATATTCAGTCTAATTAACCTCTAACATCTCAAGATATTATCTCCCCACAATAAGTCATTCATAACCCTGTAAAATCAATCATCAGAGCACATTATTCCCCTTTTCTTTGCTAAGGGCTTGCCACTTTTGCGCGGACTGTTACAACATTGCCACAGACTATGTCAGGCAAGCTAACTTATAAGGAATCTGGAGTCGACACACGCGAGGCAGCTGCACTCGTTGGCGACATTGGCACGCATGTGAGAAGAACACAGCAACAGCGCAAATTACACGGAGCCTTCGGCCTCTTTGCTGCTGCATTTGATCTCAGCGAATACAAACAACCCGTCATCGTCACAGGCTGTGATGGTGTTGGCACCAAGCTAGAAATTCAGCTTGAACACAGTGAATATGGTGGTGCAGGTAAGGACCTCGTTGCCATGAGCGTGAATGACATCCTCACAACCGGTGGAGACCCTCTCATGTTTCTAGATTACATCGGCATCTCAGCACTTGATAAGCCAATGATCACGGCACTCATCGCAGGCATGTGTGACTACCTAGAATCTTGTGGCTGCATCCTTGCCGGAGGTGAAACGGCAGAAATGCCAGGAATCGTCCCTGATGACGTCATCGAGCTAGCTGGCTTCTGCATCGGCTGTGCAGAAAAACCAGAAATGATCGACCCTACCACCATTAAGCTAGGAGACATTCTCGTAGGCTACCCTTCAGATGGACCACACGCCAATGGCTGGAGCCTCATTCGCCGCGTCCTCGCAGAAAACCCTGACCTTTTCACCAAAGAAGAAATCGTATCACTCCTCGCACCCACTCGTCTATATCATGATGTAGTCGCTGATGTAAAATCCGCAGGAGTTATCCCTAAAGCCTACGCCCACATCACAGGTGGTGGCTTACCAGAAAACCTAGAACGCCTTTTCCAAGGCCTCGGCGCAGAACTTGAAATCCCATACTGGAACAATGCCCCAATGCGTAAGCTCTTCGAATTCATCGATGCAGATGATAAGTTCCACACCTTCAACATGGGAATCGGCTGGGTAGCTATCGTATCCCCACAAGATGTCGACAAAGTCCTCAATGCTGGAAATGGAGGTCACGTCATTGGCACTGTTGTCGCTCAAGAAGGCGTAAGAGTCTCTGAGAAACCTGCTAGTTAATTTTCTTCTAACAACATCTTTAAAAACGTTGAATCATGAGTGACCCTATCCAACACGAATGCGGAATCGCCGTAGTCAGGCTTCGCAAGCCAATCTCCTACTACATCGAAAAATATGGCACCGCTCTCTGGGGGCTCAACAAGCTCTTCCTACTCATGGAAAAGCAACGTAACCGTGGACAAGACGGCATCGGAATCGGGTGCTGCAAGCTAGACATGCCCATCGGCCAGCCCTATATCTTTAGACGTAGAAATGCAGACAAAGACGCACTCTCATCCGTCTTCCACAAAGAAATCAAAAGCTTCAACAAGATGGCAAGAAAAGGCTATCTTGATCAAAACTCCGCTAAAAGCGTAAAGTCAGAGTTCGACTTCGGCGGTGAAGTCCTCATGGGGCATCTTCGCTACGGAACCTCAGGTAAGTTTGACGCAGGCTCCTGCCACCCATACCTACGTCGCTCTAACTGGCCTACCCGCACACTCATGGTTCAAGGTAACTTCAACATGACCAATGCTGGAGAACTGAACCAAACACTCATCCAGCGCGGGCAACACCCCGTCTTCGGAACAGACACCCAGACCGTCCTTGAAGAAATAGGCTTCCACATGGATGAAGCTCACACCGACCTCTATCATCAACTCAGAGACGCAGGCTACCCCGGTACAGAAATCCCTGCTAAAATCTCCGAACAAATGGATCTCCACCAAATCATCGCAGAAGCCTCAAAAGCTTGGGACGGAGGATACGCCATCTCAGGAGCAGCAGGAAACGGAGATATGTTCGTCATGCGTGACCCTCACGGCATCAGACCATGCCATTTCTACATTGATGATGAAGTCATCGCCTTCGCATCTGAGCGCGTCCCACTCATGACCGTATTTGAGACTGAGCAAGCAGAAGTCAGAGAACTCAGCCCAGGCGAAATGATGGTCGTAGACCATCACGGAGACATCAGCACCTCACAATTTGAAGAGCCTAAAGAATTTAAACCTTGTTCATTCGAGCGCATCTATTTCTCCAGAGGAAATGACCCATCCATCTACAAAGAGCGTAAGAAAATGGGAGCCATGCTCACCAAACAAATTATCAAAGCCATGGACGGAGACTTCAACAAAGCAGTCTTCTCCTTCATCCCTAACACCGCTGAGACAGCCTACTACGGACTCCTAGAAGGCCTCCGTGAACACCGCAGGAAAGAAGTCAGAACTGAATTACTAGAAGCTTCTAAAAACGGCACACTAGACGAAGAATTCATCGACAGCGTAATACTCAAGAACTGGCCACAAGGCGAGAAAATGGCTCACAAAGACGTCAAAATGCGCACCTTTATCTCCCAAGAAAAAGGCCGCGCACAACTCGTCTCGCACGTCTATGACATCACCTACGGAATCGTCAAAGAAGACGATGTCCTCGTCATGCTAGATGACTCCATCGTTCGCGGAACTACACTAAAGGAATCCATCCTCAAAATTCTATCTCGCACCAACCCACGCAAAATCACCATTTGCTCCACTGCCCCACAGATCCGCTACCCAGACTGTTACGGCATTGACATGTCTGAGCTAGGTAAGTTCTCAGCATTCGCAGCCACCATCGCTCTCCACAAAAAAGCAGGGAATCATCATCACCTACAAGAAGTCTATGATGCATGCAAAGCAGAACTCAAAAAACCTGCTGAAGAGCGCATCAATAAAGTCAAAATGATTTATGACGCCTACACCGCTGATGAGATATCTGCTGAGATTAGCCGCATGGTCACCCCTGAAAACATGGAATGGAAAGGCGAAGTCGAAATCATTTTCCAAACCATCGAAAATCTTCAAGCATCCATCGAAGGCCCATGTGGTGACTGGTATTTCACTGGTAACTACCCCACTCCCGGTGGCGTAGCAACAGTAAACGCAGCCTACATCAATTGGTTTGATGGAGTCGACGGCAGAAGCTACGACCTACCTCTCTAAAACAGAGATAACAACACTCCCTACAGCAGCTACATTGCCGCTTTGATCAGCTCTAAACTCTTACCTATCTTAGGTAAGAAATCTTCATGCGGACACCCTATCTTAATGAACTCCTCTAGCTCAATAAGGCTAATCATTCCTTCATTAAGTAAACCCGCCACAAAATTTAAATCCTTATCCCTACCCGCCTCTAACTTATTATAAGCCAGATCCAACGGCCTCAAACAATAACCATCCACCCTCACCTTCTCGCCATCAATCTCCCCCTCAGCACTATACTTCACACAGCGCTCAAACCACCCTTCGGGCTGAGACAACATCGTCCAGTCACCTAACCTCTCAATATAAAACTCATGCTCCAGCTCAAACTCTGAAGCCTGCCCCACCAGCTTATCTCCAGACTGGTAATCAGTGGACTCCAACTTCCGAATCGGAAACATATCAATATCAGCAGACAATCGTAAAAAACTCGGCGCATCTGGATGAGTCGC
>JALZVD010000381.1 GCA_023300205.1 Akkermansiaceae bacterium
ACACTCGAAGATCCAGTCGAATTTGTTCACACTCCTCAGGGCTGCCACATCACTCAGCGAGAGATAGGAGAGCACTCGGAGTCTTTTCCTAGAGCTCTCCGTGCTGCATTACGGGAAGATCCAGATGTTATGGTTGTTGGTGAAATGCGAAACTTAGAAACCATTCAGCTTGCTGTTACCGCAGCAGAGACGGGTCACCTCGTGCTAGGTACTCTCCACACAGGAAACGCGCCTAGAACCCTCGATCGTATTTTGGATGTATTCCCGATTGATCAGCGAGATCAGATTAGGATTATGGTTGCAGAGTCTCTCCGCGGCATCGTTTCTCAACAACTAATCCCTACGGCTGATGGTAAAGGGCGTTGCTTAGCACTAGAAATACTGGTGAACAACCCTGCTGTTGCTTCCACTATTAGAGATGGCAACACCTTCATGCTCCCAGGCATCATGCAAACAGGTAAAAACGTAGGTATGACCACGATGGATGACTCTCTAAAAGAACTCTATATATCGGGTAAAATAAGTTCTGAAGAAGTGCTGAAGCGAGCAGAAGACCGCACGACTATGCAACAGTTTCTCAGTTCATAAAGTTATATTTAACTCCATTTCTCTATTCAACCTATGGCTAATCAAATCGACAGACTATTTCAAATCCTCATAGAACAAGGAGGATCCGACTTACACCTTACTGAAGGCTACCCCCCTAAGATGCGCATTCATGGAGGGGTTTCAGCCATTGAAGGCGAAGATGTCCTCACTAAAGAGTCAATAGGTAAGTTACTAACCGAAATCTGCGAGCCAGCCGCTTTTGATAAATTCATGGAAGAAGGTGATCTAGACTTCGCTTATGAGATGAATGAGACATCACGTTTTCGTTGTAATTACCTTAAGCAGCAATTTGGATTAGGAGCTATTTTCCGTCTCATCCCAACAGATATCGCGACTCTTGAGCAATTAGGTATTCCTGATGTAGTGAAGAAATTTGCTGATATCCGCGCGGGGCTAGTTCTAGTCACAGGGCCAACAGGTTCAGGTAAGTCAACGACTCTAGCTGCACTAATCGACTATATTAATGTCAATTATAACAAGCACATCATTACTGTCGAAGAGCCGATAGAATTCGTTCATAACAACAAACAATGCGTGATTACTCAGCGAGAAATCCCGACTCAGTGTGCATCATTTGCTGATGGACTCAGAGCGTCGTTGCGTGAAGATGCTGAAATTGTTCTCGTGGGAGAAATGCGTGATCTTGAAACGATCTCATTAGCACTCACCTCTGCTGAGACTGGAATGCTCGTCTTTGGCACACTCCATACTAATAATGCGGTGAAGACGATCGACCGTATTATTGATGTTTTTCCTTCTGATCAGCAATCCCAAGTAAGAACGATGCTATCAGCATCCATCAGAGGTGTCCTCGCGCAGCTTCTCATGAAACGCTGTGATAAGCCAGGCAGGGTTGCAGTCAACGAAATCATGTTTAGCACACCTGCAGTCTCTGCAATCATCCGTGAAGGAAAAACTCAGAAACTCAATGACGTCATCACGGCTGGCGCGGAGCACGGAATGCAGTTCATGGATGACGCTATCTGGGAGAAACTGCAGAGCGGGATCGTTACTCCAGAAGAAGCTTACATGAAGGCAATCGATAAATCTAGATTCAGAAATTTCTTACCCCAAGAATCAGCAGGGCTTGCTAACTCTTCGGGTGCCTAATTATTTAGCTACACAGTGAAATTAGGTGTAATGATATAAGATTTGTCTAATATCAATTATAGGAGTAGATTACGGGTGTAATGAACACTGAATCCGCCAAAAAACAGCCTGCCCAGCACCTAGTGGTGAAACTTAAGCATTCACGCAAAAAGAAATTTGCTGTCTTTGTAATCGTGGCTGGGGCATCTGCTTTTGGTGCACTATCTTATCTCAATAAAAGCGCAGACCCTACCACATGGGAGAGTATCAGAACTGATTATAAAAACACAAAGTAGAAGCTCTCCAAAACATGTCATTTATACGAGTTCTCCTCACTATTACCATTATCGCAGTCCTTACCGTTTGCGGGATGTGGGCTAAGAAAAGGTTTATCGATGATCAAAAATCGTCCATCATCAGCATGGCTCCGACTGTCGAGGAAATAGAGTCGCTTTCTGAGCTAGTTACTAACCGTGTTTATGTCTCAGACATACTTAAGGGTTCAAATAAAGACTATGAAGGACTTTGGGCGATCAACGGTGATGCGCTCATTACCATTGATCTCTCAAAAGCTCTCATTACCAATAAGAACGAGGAGTTAAAAACCGCGATAATCAGTCTACCTAGGCCTAAAGTTGTATCAGCAAGAGTGGACCATGAGCGAACTCTCCATGGGGGGATCAAAGGGATCAGATTTCCATTACTCAGAAACCCAAAAAACCGAGCGAAAATGGTTGATGACGCCATGTTGGAAGCTCAAACAATCATTGAGAAAGCTGCAGGTCGATCTGAGATTATTGAGAATGCTCAAAAACAAGCGAAGTTGAACATCCAGTTATTGTATCTCAAAGTAGGTTGGGATGTGAGCGTAGAATGGCTGGAAACCACTGATTTACCTAAGTAATCTTAAAAGTATCTAACTAAAGTTAAAAAAATGTCATTAATTGATCGAATCCCCTTGACCTTTCTCCCCTGTGCTGTATTTCTTCGCCCCCACAACTAACAAACAATTTTAATAGATATGGCAAGAGTATGTAGCATTAGAGGTTCCAAGGTCCGCGTAGGACGCAAGATTCACCGTTCAGGTCTTGCAAAGAAAAAGGGTGGTATTGGACGCCACGTAACTAAGACAGTGAAGCGTAAGGTAACACCTAACCTTCACACAAAAAACATCTTCGTCCCTGAACTAGGACGGACAGTGAAAGTTAAGCTCAGTGCGAAGGCGCTCAAGACAATCAACAAGAATGGCGCATACGTCACTCTTAAAAAAGCGGGCATCATCAAGTAAGCTTTAACGGTTTTCACATAGAATATTTCCAAACGTAGCCTTTTATTAGGCTACGTTTTTTTATCCCCCTCCGTCTTAAGAGATCACTCTGCTCGTTGTCTTTCCTTCGTGGAATTTGGTTGTGATGATGTCGTCTTCTTTCAAGTCCTTAGCGTCTTTTATAATATTTCCTTCTGTGTCCTGAGTGACTGAAAAACCACGCGCAAACACACTCTCTGGCCCTAGTGTGCGTAACATTGAAGAGATTTCGGTTAAGTGACTGGCTTGATGTTTCACCTTCTCTACGACTGTAGCGGTAAGTTTTTGTGATAGATAGGATAGCTTATCAAATCTACGTCCAAGCACCGCTTCAGGTCTCTGAGCTGTAATCCTATAAAGCAGCTCGTGGAGTTCGCTAGCTTTCTGTTCAAATGATTGCTGAGCAGCATCCCCTAAATCCCTACGAGCTAATATCATTCGTTGAAGGGGTTCTCTAAGGACTCTATCTGGCGAGCGTGATAAAGCGCCTCTACTCATACCCTGAAGAACTGCTTCATGCCTATCGATTTTAGCGCTTACCGCACGACTCATTACTGAAGACAGGCGCTCTAACCTACTTATTAAGGCCACACCATCGGGTACGACTAGCTCAGCAGCAGCGCTCGGAGTTGGAGCTCGCATGTCAGCAACAAAATCAGATATTGTGAAGTCAATCTCATGGCCTACAGCAGACACAATCGGTATTTCACAATCGTAGATTGCTCTAGCCACAATTTCCTCATTAAAGTTCCATAAATCTTCCAGTGATCCACCACCACGGCCAAGGATGATAACGTCCACTTCTGGCATGCCGTTCTCATCCCACCCAGACCACTGATGGATCGCTGATGCAATAGCCTTCTCTGCACCTTTTCCCTGAACTTGCACAGGGAAAAGAATAGGCTGAACCCACGGAGCTCGTCGGTTGAGAACATTAAGCATATCTTGAAGCGCAGCCCCAGTTCCTGATGTTATTAATCCTACTTTTCTAGGGAATTTAGGAATAGGTAGTTTGTTATCTTCATCAAACAAGCCCTCTTCATTAAGTTTCTTTTTTAAACGATCAAATTGCGCTTGTAACTCCCCTTCTCCAGCTTGCTCGACTTTCCTGACAATGAGCTGCACGGATCCTCGAGCTTCGTAAACACTGATTTCCCCGTAGAGTCTCACCTGCATGCCGTTATCTGGCTCTACCTTTGCATTGCGAGCATTACCCTTAAAAAAAACACAGCTCACTTGTGCTCCGGCATCTTTCAGGGTGAAATAAATATGACCACTGGCTTGCTTACGTAAATTAGAAACTTCTCCTTCGACCCACAGTTCTCCAAGCTCAATCTCTAACAGATTGCGCATACGTCTCACAAGACGAGTTACTGATAATGTGTTCGGTTCACTCATTTTAGACTAGATTTCGTGCTCTTTGATAATCTTCTTCTGATAAACAACAAGGATCAGCAGCAACCCAATGATCGGGTTCTATTTCTACTAA
>JALZVD010000382.1 GCA_023300205.1 Akkermansiaceae bacterium
TAATAACAGCAGCTTCTCTATCTCTTCTCCCGTCCCTGCTACAAACCGCTCAATCGGCAACTTAAATGACTTATTCTTATACTTAAATTCTATCTTTCCATCACCCATCGAAATCACCTTCACCACAAGCTCCTTCCCACTCCCCTTCTCTACCAGCGGATAAGCATCCAGCTCCTGGCCATCGGCAGATACACTAACTAACCCCGGTAAAATAGTAGCGAATAAAACAGAACGTGTATAACAACTAAGCAAATTTTTCATAACAAGATTGAAATAACAATAATCCCTTTTCCACTAAAGTAAAACGAAATACGCAGACCTCCAAACCTAGCAATAAACCAATGAACAAGAAAACATCTAATTCTACCTAGCCTCATCGCCCTCAGATCCATCCATATTATTCACAAGCCCCTCCCTATATCTTAAACACAAACCCCTCCTATCTACAAATCCCCAACATTCTCTCTTTCCAACCTACAATTTACTTCATATCGTAGCACATCCACTCATAACACTCATGCTCTACCCATCAACAAGCCCTAACATACTCAAAACAACGTTACTCATCTTCACATTGATCAATGCATGCGTTGGTTACGCTCACCCCATCATCCCCAGCCTCCACTCCAACAAAATCTCAGATCAGCTCCAAGGCCACATCCTAACCGAGGAACTCAACTGTACCGCCTGCCATAAAAGCCATGCATCATTCGCCACCAAATCTAAACAATCTCCCCGCCTCTCAGACATCGGCTCACGCATCAACCCACACTACCTAGAAGCATTCATCACAGACCCCCATAACACCAAGCCAGGCACAACCATGCCTGACCTCCTCACCGGCATGACCCCAGAAAAAAAAGCCTCCGTCGCTAAATCCATCACCCACTTCCTCCTCTCCACTAAACCTAACAACTTCTCCCCCATCGTCCCAGACCAAGTCGCAGCCCACAAGGGACAACAACTATTCCACTCCAGAGGATGCGTCGCCTGCCACTCACCACGTGATGAAAAAGGCAACGAACTACTACCAAAAACATCCGCTCCACTCGGAAACCTCAGCAAGAAATACAGCCACCACAGCCTAGTAGAATTCCTAACAGATCCACTCAAAACCCGCCCATCCGGCCGCATGCCAAAGCTAGACCTCCCCCCAAAAGAAATCAACGACATCGCCCACTACCTCCTACGCAACACCAAAATCCCCGGCCACATCAACTACACCCTACACCACGGCAGCATCTGGGAAGGAATACACACCGATGGCGTCACCGCCATCAAAAGCGGCCACACCCCTGACTTCAACCTAAGCAACCTAGACAACCAAAGACGCACCTTCGCCGTAGAATATGAAAGCTGGCTAAACATCACCACCCCCGGTGACCACACCTTCTACCTCACCATGAACGGCGGCTCACTAACCATCGACGGTCAACAACTCTTCAACAAACAACCCAGCCAACTAAGAGCACCAACAAACTTTCAGAAAACCATCCACCTACAACCCGGACTCAAAAAAATAAAACTCACCTACTACAACACCGGCGACAGCCCAGCACTCAGCGTAGAAATCAAAACCCCTTCCTCCAAACGCGCACCCATCCCCACATCACTACTCTCCGTATCCAAACAACCCATCACCAAATTTAAACCCATCACCCTCGACCCACACCTCATCACCCAAGGACGCCATCACTTCACCTCCCTAGGCTGCGCAAGCTGCCATGACGACCTAGCCATAAAATCCACAACCACACACCACACACCATTCGCCAAACTCACCCCCAACAAAGGCTGCCTCACCCCACCTAACAAAATCATCACATCAAGCAATACACCAAACTTCCACCTATCACCCCACCAACACACCCTCATCCAGTCCTCACTCCAAACCGCTACCCAACCACTCACAGACAAACAACAAATCAACAAAACCCTCACCACCTTCAACTGCACCGCATGCCACCACCGCTCAGATGTCGGCGGCATAGACCCAGCCAGACTCCACACCTTCACCACCACCCACCCAGAACTAGGTGACCAAGGCAGAATCCCTCCCACCCTCAACAACATAGGAGCCAAACTCCAACCAAAATGGCTCCACCAAGTCCTCACAGAAGGCAAGCGCCAACGCCACTACATGAACCTCACCATGCCCCAATACGGAGAAAGTAACATCGCCCACCTCACCCCACTCTTCGCTAAAGTAGACTCCCTAGAAACCGTCACATTCCCAGAAATAGCAAACATCAAAGAATCAAAAAATGCCGGCTATAACATGATCGGCCCCAAAGGATTCAGCTGCATCGCATGCCATCACTTCAATGGCAAAAACTCATCCGGAGCAGGCGCCCTCGACCTAGTAAACACCACCAATAGCCTACAGAAAAACTGGTTCCACCTCTTCATGCAGAACCCATCCAGATTCCACAACACCGGCATCATGCCTAACTTCTGGCCAAGTGGCAAATCCATCCGCCCAGACCTACTAGAGGGCAAGCCAGATCAACAAATAGAAGCACTCTGGGAATACCTCGCAGACGGCCCACGCGCCAAAAAACCACAAGGCCTATCACGCCAGACCAACCAAGTCCGCGTCTTCGACAAAGCAGAAATCGTCAGAGGCCGTGGCACCGCAGGATTCCGCGGCATCGGCGTAGGCTACCCACAGCGCCTAAACCTCGCATTCGACTCACAAGAAATGGCCCTCCGCCTCCTCTGGAAAGGCCCCTTCGCAGACATCAACCACGGCTCATTTAAAGTCAGCGGAACACACCAAATCCCCCTCCCCCCAGGCATCCCATTCCACCGCCTAGAATCCCTAGAAAACTTCTGGCCATACAAAGCAAAAACCAACCACACCTTCCCACAAGACCACGGATACCAATTCCGCGGCTACAAACTAGACAAACTCCGCAGACCCACATTCAAATACCAATACGGACACATCAAAATAGACGACTTCTTCCAAGACATCGCCTCAGACAACCACCCCCCAAAGCTCCTCCGCACCTTCACCTTCAACACCACAACCCCACAAACCCCCTTCTACTTCCGCGCCGCCGCAGGCCAGAAAATCACCACCCTACCAAACAACACCTACACCATAGACAAACTCACCATCCGCATCCTTGGCGACCACAAACCAATCATCAGAAAAACCACCCCCTCAGACCTCCTCATCCCCATCCAGCTCCAAAAAGGAACAACCAAACTCACCATAGAATACCAATGGTAAACAAACACTCACACATCATACAACCACTCGCACTAGCACTAACACTAGCCATCACCACCTATTCCTCCATCGCAGAAGAACTAGGAGAAATGTGGGGAACCGCAACACAAGAAGCCAAATACTACCCCATCGTAAACATCCCCATCCCTAAAGACACACCCCTCCACCCAGGATGCTTTGACTTCCTCCCAGACGGACAGCTCGCAGTCGGCACCCGCCGCGGAGACATCTACCTCATCAAAGGCGCACTCGAACCACAGCCCACACTCAACCCCACCTACCACCTCTTCGCAACAGGACAAGATGAAATCTTCGGCATAGACTGGAAAGACGGATCCATCATCACCACACAATTCGGAGAAGTCACCAAAATCACAGACACCACCGGCGACGGAACCGCAGACCACTACCACACCCTCACCAACAACTGGGGATACGCTGAAGGACACGAATTCGCCTTCTCATCCAAGCACGACCCAGACGGAAACATCTGGGTAGCCCTCGGCCTCAGTGGATCCTATAAATCTCACAACCTATTCCGTGGCTGGGCAGTAAAAGTCACCCCAGAAGGCAAAATGATCCCCGTCTGCAGCGGACTCCGTAGCCCCGGAGGAGTCGGAGCAAACGCACAAGGCGCCATGTTCACCATCGAAAGCCAAGGACCATGGAACGGCTCATGCTCGCTCAAGCACCTCAAGCCAGGAAGCTTCCTAGGACACCCAGCCAGCTACAACTGGTACCCATTCACTGACACAAAAGCACCCCAGAAATCCCCAGCCTCCCCATCCCGCCTCCACGCAGAAAAGAAAAAAATCCCAGAACTCGTCCCACCTGCCATCCGCTTCCCATACATCAAAATGGGCCGCTCCATCTCCGGCTTCCAGCTTAACCAAACCAAAGGAAAATTCGGCCCCTTCGAGAACCAACTCTTCCTCGGAGACTACACCCTCAGCCTCATCCTTCGCGCCACCACAGAAAAAATCAACGGCATCTGGCAAGGCGCATGCTACCCATTCAGAGAAGGCCTAGCAACAGGCATCATGAACGTAGAATTCTCACCACAAGGCCAGCTCATCGCAGGCGGATTCACCACC
The DNA here is from genome assembly GCA_023300205.1 of Akkermansiaceae bacterium. GTDB lineage: Bacteria > Verrucomicrobiota > Verrucomicrobiia > Verrucomicrobiales > Akkermansiaceae > Rubritalea. Next base: position 4,333 of record JALZVD010000382.1, read on the forward strand.
AACAGAGCATGGCCAGTCCGCGGCCCTCAGCCCTACGCCATCCAGCGTATCCAATGGTCAGGCATCACCCCCTTCGAAGTCCAAGAAATCAACATCAAAAAAGACGGCTTCCTCATCACCTTTACCAAGCCAGTAGACACCACCAGCGCCGCAGACCCACAAGCCTACACCATAAAGACCTACACCCACATCTACTCCTCCAACTACGGCAGCCCAGAAGTAGACCACACCCAGCCTCAAGTCACCAAAGCCACACCCTCCAAAGACGGCCTATCAGTCAGAATCACACTAGATAAAATCATCGAAGGCCACATCCATGACTTCGACTTCTCCCCCATCAGATCCACAGCAGGAAACAGCCTCCTCCACACCAAAGCCTACTACACCGTCAATGAAATCCCCACCAACTAGGACACTCACCATCCTAGAGTGTAAAGCATGATGAAAAATTCTGCTTCACCCTCAGCTAGATCCTGCATAAGGTTCCCAGCCATGAAGCCACTCTACTTCTTCCTACTCACATTCTTCACACTCGCGCTGGCCCCCTATAGCCATGCACAAGTGCCGAATGATGCTGGGCAGAAAGTCAGACCAGGCTCCATCTACCTCTCCGGCTACAATGCCATCAACCAAGCAGAAAAACTAGAAGCCGCTGAACAATACAAAGACGCATGGAATAAATACCACCAAGCCATGCGCTACTACAGAACCATCAACATCAACTACCCAGAATGGAAAAAAGAATTGGTCGCCATGCGCATAGAAACCACCAATGAAAAAATCAACCGTCTACAACCCCTCGCTGAAAAAGAACACCTCCTCAAACAAGAGAAATACAAAAAATACATCGAATCTAACACCTCAGAAAATGGCATCCCCAGCCCCAGCCTGCCAAAGCTAAACACCAATCAAAAACAACGCGTCACCGACCTCGGAACCAAAGAAAGACAATTCAAAATCCAGCTCAACCAACAACGCCAACAACACCAAGCAGAAACCAACAAACTCAACCAACAAATCAACAAGCTCCAGAACAACCTCCGTAAACTCTCCCAAGGCGTAGCAACAGAGAACTCCCAAACAAAAATCCTCAACGACCAAATCCACAAACTCCAAACCCAGCTCAGATCCACCGAAAAACAATCCAGAACCGCCCAGCAAAAAACCATCCAGACCCTAGACCAACTCACACGAGAACGCGCCAAGCTAGCCACCGCACCACTCAAAAAAGACATCGAAAAACTCGCCCAGGACAAACAACGACTCGAAACCGAGCTAAACGGTATCGTCACCATCCACAAAAAACTGCTCAACAACCACCAAGCACTCAACGAAAAAACAACCGGCCTACTCAATGACCTCAAACTCGCAGAAGGAGCCTACAAACAAAAATCAGAACAACTAGAAAACTCCAAGACCGCCAGCCACAAAGTAGTCACAGCACTAAGAACCCAGATCAAATCCCAAGCCAACCAGATCTCCGCACTAAAAGATCAAGTCCTCGCACTCAACGCAGAAAACGAAGGCCTCACAACACAACTCACCAATGCCAATGAAATCAACCAAGAACTCACCCAGAACCTCGCAGCAGTCACCCTAGAGCGAGACAAACTATCAGAACTCCTAGACCTCAGTGACGTAGACCGCACAAAAAAAACCATCCAAGAAGCTCTACGCCTAGGAGAAGCACTACGTAAAGCCCAAGACTCCATCAAACAACTCCAAGCAAATCAAAACGCCACCCAAGATCAATTCATCATCGCCACAAACAACCTCGCAGTTGCCAAAAAAAGAATCATCGACCTACAAGCTGAAAACACCAGCCACATCAGACGCATCGGAGCACTAGAAAACAACCTAAGAACAACCAAAGAACAACTAGAAAAATCCATCGCAAAAAGCCCCAACAGCCCACTCCAAGCAGAAGAAGTCAGCACGCTCAAAGCAGCCCTCAAACGCATCACCACACAGCTCACACGCAAAAAACAAGCCGAGCAGATCCTCATCGCAGAATACCAAAAAGCGAACATCAAAAACATCGAACTCACCAATGCCATCGTTAACCTCACAGAAAATAACGTCACACTCACCGCAAAAGAAAGCCAAATGCTCAAAGCAAGAGCAGACACAGATCGCTTCACCATCGCCAGCAGATCAACATCACCACAAGCCAGAGAAATCGCCAGAGTAAAATCCCAGAACCAAATAGAATCTCTAGAATCTCTCGCCAGACGCTTCGTAGAAAAAGGCAGCCAAGAAAGCCTAAAAACCGCCAAAGACATCTTTGATGAAGCCTATGACGCACACGGACACCACTTCCCGTTCTTTATCAACCGTGGCGTAGTCCGCGCCCAGCTAGGCGCATTCCAAGAAGCAGAAGACATCTTCGAGTCCGCCTCCCAGCTCAAAGAAAAAAACGCCTACACACACTTCATGCTAGGCTACTGCAGATTCAAAAACAACAACGACGCAATGGCCAAGAAATCCCTAGAAGCCGCCATCCATATCCGTCCAGACTACACAGACGCCTACATCTACCTCGGCCTCATCGCACACACAGAAGGCAATAACAGCAAAGCAAAAGAATACCTCAAAAAAGCAGT
>JALZVD010000383.1 GCA_023300205.1 Akkermansiaceae bacterium
ACCGTCTCTATCGAAGAAGCAAGTATGACTTCGAAGCGTGCTTACCAAAGGCTTTGAGCTGGCCTCTTTCTGAGAGAATTAGGTCAGCGATTTTTTGAGCCGGACAGTTTCCGATGGTCAGATGAATCACCTTTGGCGGATGCCCGACGAGCACACTGCGTTGGAGAAAATCCTTATCTTTCGTCATGATCACGAAGCCTTCGCTGAGAGCATGATTCCAGATGTCGAGATCGTCATCACGATCCATTCCCAAATGGACGACATGAGTTGACTCGGGGAACTCTTCTTTGATTGCCGGAAGAATCCTTCGTGAAAGATTCTGATCGAGAAGAAGTTTCACGAAGCAAGGGCTTCCAGATGGCGTTCGCGATGCGCTGCAAACGCGAGACAGGCATTGATGTCATCAGGCTCAAGCTCTGGGAACTCCTCAAGGAGCTGCTCGCGGCTCATCCCTCCCGAAAGATACTCAAGAACGTCGGCCACTGTAATCCGCATTCCGCGGATACACGGTTGGCCGCTCCGCTTCCCCGGTTCAATGGTAATTCTCTCGCTCATGCTCTTAAGCTAACAGGATTTCTTGGGAATGGAAGTCACCAGCCAGGGGGGCGTCTATTTTCCCGGACGAACGGCAAAGACCCTGGGGATATCCGGATGAGTGGAAGGCGCTGGTGGGCTTGGGTTAGCAGAAGCCCGCAGACAAGGGGATCCCTGCAATGAGTGCGGGACATAGTCGTTGCCTAGCAATTCGCCCCCCCCCGAAGGAGGCTGGTCATGAGACTAAAGGGCTTTGAAAATCTCAAAATCTTCCCCAAATGAGACAGGCCTAGTCCACCATGAAACCTTTGTAGAAAAAGCAATAGAAAGGATATTTTCCATCGTTTGTCTGTCAACTGAGTCCTGGTAACATAGTCTGTGCCACTCCACCAATAAAGTCCCTCCGTTCCAGCTACGCTGGGATTCGGATCAAATTCCTGATACATCACCACTTACATCATGGCTTTGGTCGATCCACTTTCATGTTGTATCCGTGCAACAAATATGTTTCTTTTGTGCATCAAACCTGCCGCGCCTCTGCTTGTATGCGTAATTCGGCGGGTATTTTTTTGCCCACGGGAGATGATCACCGAGGAAAGGAGGCTTCAGTGAAATACGAAAAAGAAGCTCTTACTCTGGAACAACAGGCCGACCGTCTCATCGGTCGTGGATTGTTAGCAAATCGAGAGGAACTCATCACGCGACTTCGTATGGTGAACTACTACCGACTGAGTGGCTATCTCTACCCATTTAGGCAAAATGATCATAGCTATCTCCCTGGGACCACCTTGAATCAGGTTTGGCGACGTTACTCCTTCGACCGGCGTCTCCGCATGCTTCTGCTAGATGTCATCGAGAGGATCGAAGTGGCTGTGCGAACCAGCCTCGTTTACCATTTCGTGGAGAAGCACGGGGCCTTTGGGCATTTGGACGAAGAGAATCTCCCCAAGTTCAAGAAACGCTCTTGGAAACGCCGCTTCATCAGAAATACCAAGTCTCTGATTAAGCTCAGAGGACTAGAACTCACCGCTTATCAAAGCTGGCTGATTTCTTTGCAGAATGAGAAGAATCGGGCCAGTGAGAGCTTCGTGAGACACTTTCGTAGAACCTACGGCGATTCCCATGCTCACCTCCCTCTCTGGATGGCTTGTGAATTGATGACCTGTGGCGGAACCCTCCAGTTTGCTAACAGTGTCGAGCCAGAGGTTTTGAGGAGAGCCGCCGCTGATTTCGGATTTCCTGACCAACAGCTCCTTTCTTGGAGTAAGGCGATTTTCGCTCTAAGAAACTCTTGTGCTCACCACGGATTGGTCTGGAGCCGCACTTTCGGAGCCAAACCATCAGTCCCAGGTAAGAACAAAAACCCTCTTTGGCATCAGGACCCTGAGTTTGCCCTAGATCGAGTCGGCCTCATGCTGACTGTGTGTTATTTCTGGCTCCAAAGAATCAGTCCGATCAAAGAGACACGGGCACCCGATCAAGAAGCGACCGATGCCGCAAGCGAGTGGAAATCCAATCTCATTGAACTCTTCGACGAATACCCTGAAATCCCTCTTGCAGACATGGGCCTCCCCGAGACCTGGCGAGAACACCCTCTTTGGGAAGGTTCCGTATAAAACTCCATGTCACACGCAATGTGCGTGATAGCTCTAGCCAAGAACCGATTTTATTTCGAGCACAGCCTTTTTACCAGGACGGTCGGATGAAGAGAAAGACTGGAGTGATCTTTCTTAGTTCGGCCCTTGGCCAAAAGGGGGCACGCTGACCTTGTGACTCAGATTTTCCCGCTAGGAGTCCGCCAGACTTCTAGTAGTTCGACCGCCCGAAGGGAGGCTGGTCATGAGACGAAAGGACTTGGAAAACCTCAAAATCTTCCCCAAATGAGACAGGCTTCTCTACCGTGTATCCTTTGTAGAAAGGGGGATGGAGAGGATGTTTTCAATAGTTTGCCTGTCACCTTAGTCTGTCACCTTAGTCATGGCAGAGTTTTTTCAAAAACAGCAAGCACAGAAGGTCGCCCTCACTGCTGTCATGAAAAAGCTCCTCATCCACCTCAATTCATAAATGCGTAAGCATCTGGAAGAGGCTTCAACAGCATCGTGAAAAAAGTCAACGAATACAGTTGCTGGCAGAATCTTTCTTCTATTCGGGATCAGAGAACTCTATGATCTTGCTGCCAGCTGAGGTCGTCATTGTCATCCACCCGCTCCATTCGACTTTGCGATATCTGTATTTTCCAACCTCTTTTGTTTCTCCAAGGTCTTTTACAACTTGGTATTTCTTCACTTGAGCGAAGCAGTGTTGATTGGAATCTGGCTGTTCCCTAATCTTCATGTCTTCGCGGATCAATTTTAAACCTTCCTCCGTTGGTTTTAAGAAATCATAAGCCCCAGTGAGGTTGCGTTCGATCATCCAGCCATTTCCGGTCACTTTGATAAAAGTTCCTCCTCCTTCAGACTTTGTGTCATGGGTCGCAATACTGGTTCCAAATCCTCGCCTAGTAAGGTAGTTCCGTGGGACTTTTCCGATAATCGCTCCGCCGGCTGAGGCTCTAATGTTAGCGCTTTCGTTAACGTCAGTTCCGATGATGCAAGGCCTAGCTTCTGGGCCAACCTTAGGTTGTTGCAGGACCTCTTCCGCATCCACGATATCGTGCTCCGGCTTAAGCTCATTCGTTTGCTCGGATTTGCTATGATCTTGTGGTGTTTCAAAAATCTTGTGAGCGAGGATCTTGTCGCCGTGTCGCGCTTGTGTCACTGCAGATTGTTTCCCTGCAGAAGTGACTTTTTGATCTGCGTTTTCAAGGGATTGACTTATGTTATCCCCTCTTAGAATGGCCTCGGTAAATCCAGCGATGAAGGGGGATGGAGTTCCGTTGTCACCGCCATAGGCAATCGTGCCAGGCTTAGCTGAAAATGCTTTGACCACACCAGATTGGGGGGCTGGGCTGGATTCCTTACCTCCAATCCTGCAGGCATCAAAAAGGAAGAGAAGAAAAACGACAAAAAACGAA
>JALZVD010000384.1 GCA_023300205.1 Akkermansiaceae bacterium
CTTGTAATTAAAATAAGCCGACTATCTTACCGTCAGCATCAATATCGATCCTATCTGCTGCTGGAATTTTAGGAAGCCCAGGCATCGTCATAATATCGCCACAAATCATAACCACAAACTCAGCACCTGCAGAAAGCCTAACCTCTCGGATCTTCACCACATGATCATCCGGCGCCCCCAAAAGCTTTGGATCTGTAGAAAAACTATACTGACTCTTCGCCACACAGATCGGATACCCTCCATAGCCTGCCTTCTGTAACCTCTTAATCTGTTTTATAACCTTACCGTCTGCCTCTATTCCCACAGCTCCATAAATCTTCTGAGCCACAGCCTCCATCTTTTCCCATAACGGAATATCATCTTCATAAGCAAATTTGAAATCAGCACTTGTCGTCTCAAGAGTCTCCACTACCTCACGCGCTAACGCTTCAGCTCCAGCTCCCCCATTCGCCCAGTGATCAGCTAAAACCACTTTCACATTAAGATCAGCCATCTTACTCGTAACAAGATCAATCTCAGCATCCGTATCAAAGCTGAACTTATTAAGAGCCACAATACAAGGCAACCCAAAATGATCACGCATATTACGAACATGACGCTCCAAGTTTTTAAGACCCTCTTCTAGGGCCCCTAAATTCTCCTCCTCAATAGAGTCTAACTTCACACCACCATGATATTTCAATGCCTTAAGAGTCGCCACCATCACTGATGCATCTGGCCTAAGACCAGACTTACGACACTTAATATTCACAAATTTCTCAGCTCCCAAATCAGCACCAAAACCAGCCTCAGTCACCACATAATCAGATAGTTTTAATGCCACCTGGGTAGCGATCACCGTACTGCAACCATGCGCAATATTAGCAAACGGACCACCATGAACAAAAGCCATATTTCCCTCTAAAGTCTGAACAAGATTAGGCTTAAAGGCCTCTTTCAGCAGCACCGTCATCGCTCCATGTGCATTCAGATCTCTCGCCCTGATTGCCTTACCTCCCCGAGTATAGGCTACAATGATATTACCCAACTTCTCCTTCATCTCTGCCACACTAGTAGAAAGACAGAAAATCGCCATCACCTCACTAGCTACCACAATATCGAAACCATCAGACCTTGGATAACCATTACCCAACCCTCCAAGCCCCACAGTCAACTCACGCAGAGCCCTATCATTCATATCCACAACACGCTTCCAAACCACACGCCTCACATCAATCTCAAGATCATTACCGTGATGAATATGATTATCAACCAGTGCTGACAGAAGATTATTCGCTAAGCCTATCGCATGGAAATCTCCCGTAAAATGCAGATTAATATCCTCCATAGGTACCACCTGTGCATAGCCTCCCCCTGCCGCACCTCCCTTCATACCAAAACATGGCCCCAGTGACGGCTCTCTCAAACAAACAACCGCATTCTTCCCTATCCGGTTCAACCCATCAGTTAACCCTACAGATGTCGTAGTCTTTCCCTCACCAGCGGGCGTAGGACTCACTGCTGTTACCAAGATCAGCTTACCATTTGCCTTAGACTCTAAAGAATCAATATAGTCCAATGAAAGCTTCGCCTTATAATGTCCATACGGCTCTAAATGCTCGTCAGCTATCCCAAGTTTCTCTTGAGCTAAGAGCGATACACGCTGCATTGTTGCTTTCTGAGCTATCTCAATGTCGGTCATGATTTACTAATATGATCTTTTATAGATTCTAAAAAGACAAATATGCCAGTCACCGCTATTAAATCAATTTTTGTGATGTCAACTTAGACAGAATAAGGCACACTCAACCAGTCATCAGCATGCAACACTTATCCACAATCTCATTTCCTTCTGACCTCTCGACACATTCAGAGATCATCGATGTGCGCTCACCCTCAGAATTCGCACTCGATCACATACCTGGCGCCATCAATCTACCTGTCCTTGATGATCAACAACGTACACAAGTGGGCACACTATATAAAGAAAATCCATTTAAAGCTCGCAGACTTGGCGCCGCTCTCATCTCAGCAAATATTTCCCAGCATATACAGAATAAGATGATGCATCATGGGCTCGACTATGCACCTGTCCTTTATTGCTGGCGCGGGGGAATGCGCTCCAGATCATTTACATTTATACTCAAGTCAATAGGCTGGAAACCTCACGTAATCTCTGGTGGATACCGTGCCTTTAGAAAATCTATCGTCGAAGAAACAGAAGAAATATTCCAGAATCCACAACTCAATATTCAAGTCCTCTCAGGACTCACTGGAGTCGGAAAAACACGTCTCTTAATAGCCATCCAGAAACAAGGCGGGCAAGTTCTAGACCTAGAAGGACTAGCAAACCACAAAGGCTCACTATTAGGCGCCACTCCCAGCTCAGCTCAGCCATCCCAGAAAAAATTTGAGACTCTGCTATGGCACAACATGAAACAATTTGACCTCACTAAACCAATATATACTGAAGCAGAAAGTAACCGTATCGGCAACATCCATTGCCCAACATCACTCTGGAGATCACTCAACAATGCCCGCGTGATAAACGTCCAGCTCCCCATCAAAGAACGTATCAAAATACTCCGACAAGACTACCCTCATTTTCAAGAAGACTCTGACCAACTTAAACTACTCCTCAGCAAGCTTATCCCCCTCCGCGGTAATGAACAAATTGAACAGTGGGACACACTTATCGATGCAGAGCATTGGAACGACTTCGTCCAATCAGTTTTAGAAAAGCACTACGACCTTTGTTACCGTGCACCAGGAGAAGCTGACTCTAACTACAAAAAATCAACCGCTGAAATCATCATCCCTGATGCGCGTGAAGAAAGTTTCGCAAACGCGGCAAAACAAAGCCTCCTGTTTAGCTAGAAAAAACCAATAACCTCATTCATTTAAGCCTTAATTAAAAAAGCTAAATTCATCTTAAATATCGACACTTCTTGATAAATACGTTACCTACTGAGCATCTTCATTTCTCCAAAGACAATATCAGATCAGTAAATGGCACGTAACAACACCAGAAATGCAAAGCAACAAGCGGGTATTCACTCTTCCAAAAGGAAGGCTTCTCGCGGAGCTAAGCGCAGAAAAAACACTTCTTCCTCTAAGAACACTAGTGGAATTTTAAGTTTTTTCACATCTGCCAGCAATCGCGCTCACCAAAGGAGTAATCAACGTAATTCGAGATCTCGTGGCATGAAGTCCGTCAACGCATCCATCGCTCAAACGGCGGAAGATGACTACAGCCTTCCATTAATTCATCTCATATTAAGAAGCATTTTAGCCATATTCTTAATATTTCCCTGCTTCATTTCTACGGTAGCTATTTTTAAACTCAACATCGGTTACTCTACATCGAACAATTTCTGGCAACAGCTCTTCCATACTCAAGCCTTTTTATACTTCGCTATCGGCAGCTTCCTTATGCTAGGTTGGTTCTGGTCTAAATTACTCAGAAAAACATTCCTCTATCTCTACGTCTTAGGACACGAGCTAACACATGCGTTCTTCATCTTTGTATGCGGAGGCAAGATCTCAGGCTTTAAAGTCACACCAGATGGAGGCTACGTCATCACTAATAAAACCAATGTTTTAATCGCCCTCTCACCCTATTTCATTCCATTCTGGACCTGTATCGTATTAGCTATCTCCTTCATCGCTCGCAGCTTCATACACATCCCTGCTCACGATGAGATCCTATACCTTTTAATCGGCTTCACATGGACATTCCACCTAACCTGGACTATCTGGATGATACCCCGTGACCAACCAGACCTCAAAGAAAACGGTTCATTCTTCTCCCTCACTATCATTTACCTAGCGAACATCCTACTCCTAGCAACACTACTATGCCTTTCCCCTTCAGGCATTACCTTCAAAGAATATTGCTACCAATGGATTAACCTATTCCTAGAAAACAGTATCAGTCTAATTAGCTTCCTTAAAGGGCTCTAACCTGCATCTCCTCTCCCCTATAGAATCATCAAGCGGGCTACCAATCTCTCAGTAACCCGCTCTTTTTTTTCGCCACACACACGATTATTTTGTAATGAAAATACTCTGTAATACCATACTCTTTGAGGATCAACTTGATGACACTCTAACTAGAAAAGTCACATTCTAGCCATTACAACAAACCAGAGTTTTTATACCTAGACACAAAAAAACCTAGAGACTGTATAAGCCTCTAGGTCTTGGTAAATTATATTGATAGCAATATGAAAGTAATTTACTCAGCTGCTGGGATAACGTCTTTAACTGCTCCAGCTGCTGCGTCCTTAACTTTGTCTACAGCTCCTGCTGCTGCTTCTTTTGCTGAATCAACTGCGCCTGCTGCTCCTGCGCCTGCTGCTTCTTTAGCTGAATCAACTGCTCCTGCTGCTGCTCCTTTAGCTGAATCAACTGCGCCTGCTGCTGCTCCTTTAGCTGAATCAACTGCGCCTGCTGCTGCTTCTTTAGCTGAATCAACTGCGCCTGCTGCTGCTCCAGTTGCTAATCCTTTAGCTGAATCAACTGCACCTGCTGCTGCTCCTTTAACTGAATCAACTGCGCCTGCTGCTGCTCCTTTAGCTGAATCAACTGCGCCTGCTGCTGCTCCTTTAACTGAGTCTACTGCGCCTGCTGCTGCTTCTTTAGCTGAATCAACTGCGCCTGCTGCTGCTTCTTTAGCTGAATCAACTGCGCCTGCTGCTGCATCTGCTGCTGCGGTTTTAGCTGAGTCTACTGCGCCTGCTGCTGCTCCTTTAGCTGAGTCTACTGCGCCTGCTGCTCCGTCTTTGATTTCCTTGCAAGAAGTGAACGCTGCTGCCACGCCTGCCATGATTAGTATGTTTTTTAGTTTCATCGAATTATATATGTTTGTTGTTGTTTTCTCTACTTAATAGATCAGGTTATTGCTAACCGCACCTTTAGACAACATAAGTTGGGGAATTGTCACAACATTTCGGTGTCATTCTTCAAAAAAATCAGTTAATTACTCCTTAACAATCTTCACTGGAGCAGGAGGTAATGAATCAAGAAACATCTTCCCATAACGCTTCGTCACCACCCTATTGTCTAAAATCACAACTAACCCACTATCATTTTCACTTCGGATCAGACGCCCAACTCCCTGTCTTAACTTAATGACAGCTTCAGGAACCGAGTAATCCATAAACGCATTTCCTCCGTTTGCCTCTATTTCCTCTATCTTACAAGCTACCAATGGATGGTCCGGGACACTAAATGGTAACCGAGTCACGATCACATTAGACAAGCTCTCACCAGGAACATCCACTCCCGCCCAAAAACTATCTGTTCCAAACAAGACACTATGCACATCCTCACGGAAGATATCCACCATCTGATGCCTAGGCATACCGTCACCCTGCAACAGCAACCGCCACCCCATTTCATCAAAGTAATCTTCCATCGCCTCTGCCACGTTCCTCATTACCCGATAACTCGTAAACAAAACAAATGCCTTTCCATCCGTATATTTAAGCACCCGCTCTATCCAGTGCACCAACGCAGACTCATACTTCTCAGTTCCTGGATCAGGCATGGCCTGCATCACATAAATCTGCATCTGCTTTTCATAGTCAAACGGACTACCTATCTTAATTGCTCTACTCTTTTCAGCTCCCACCCTCCTACGAAAATATCCTAAATCATCATCTCCCGCACCCAATGTAGCACTCGTCAAAACACAAGTCTTCCCATTGCCAAACATCGTTTCACGTAGCCTGTCCGCTACATTAATCGGAGCTGACTGTAACACCAAGTTCTCACCATCCCGCCCACTCTTCTCTACCCAATAAACACTCTGTTCATCATCTTGATCTAGAAACATCTTAACACTGCCATGCATCTCTCTCAGCCTCCTAGCCCCATCCATCAGCTCATTTCTTACAGCACTCTCTTTTTCCAAATCCTCTGCAGCCTCCTCCACCGCCGTCCAGAAATTCCGCAATGGTAACGCTAAACTATTATCCACCAACTCAGGCTGCCTTACACGATGCTCCCGCGAATATTGACCAAATTCAACAACCTCGCCAACCTCCTCAAAAAACGCCTCTGCAATATCTAACAACTCCTCAGCGCACTGCATTCCTTCCCCATTTCTCAAGGTCTTTAGTAACCCTCGCTTTGTTTTTGGATTATACAAGCGCTGCACATCAAACCTCATCCCAGCATGACTTAACCTCATCCCCAACTGCTTCGCAGCCACATCCTCTAAAGTGTGAGCCTCATCTAGAATCGCAAAATCATTAGCAAATAAATAACCCCCATTCCCAGACTCACCCAGTTCTATGCTCTCCACCTCAGCTGCAAACAGCGTGAAAAACAACGTATGATTCACCACAATAACCTCCGCCTTCTCAGCACGCTTCCTCACATTCTGATAAAAACAAGCATCTCCTCTCCCGCAAGACTTCCTAGTGCAGACATGTGCCTCACTACATACCTGACTCCAAACCTTCGAACTCGGCTGAAAATCCATATCACTCAAACTCCCATCAAGCGTCTCCTCAGCCCAATCGTAAATCGCCCTCAGCTCCTCAGCCTCGCTACTAGAAAATAAATCCCTCGGCCTCTCCATCGCCCTACGTAATCTCGCAGGACACACAAAATTCCCTCTACCTTTAAGTAAAACAGCATCAAAATCAAGCTTTAGCAACTTCTTCACAATAGGTAAATCCTTATTCACTAACTGCTCTTGAAGATTGATCGTATGAGTAGAAATCACCGCCTTCCTATCATTCTCTATCGCAAACTTGACTGCAGGTATCAAATACGCAAGTGACTTCCCTACCCCTGTTCCTGCCTCTACTGATAAAACACCTGTATCCTCCAGAATCTCAGCCACCGCCACAGCCATCTCCTGCTGTTGAGGCCTGTACGAAAAATCCGGCGACTCTGAAAGTAACCCAGTTTTAGAAAACACATCCCCTATCTCATGGGATAACTTCACCCCAGAGTCTCCACCCCCATCATGCCCATCGCTTACAGAAATCATCGTCTCACATATTTCTAATCCATCACCCTACGAAAGAAAGCACTATTTCTCTAAATATCTTCCCATCATAGATCACACATATTATTTCAAGCTCCAGTATTGTCAAACCAACGATCCAACATCACTATACTCACATGCTTAGACTCTCAGTCATACTCATACACCTCCTAATCATCTCAACATCTATCAGTTGCACCAATACCAAAGGACCAGTCATCGCTCCAAATACAAAAGCAAAAGCCATCAACCAGATTTCAATCCAAAAATACGGCTGCGGTCCAGCATCACTAATCAATGCCTATCGTTTCGGATCACCAAAATGGAATACAGCCACAACCAAAATTGTCGGTAACACCGATAAAGAGCAATTTGACTTCCTCGTAAAATACTATGGTAAAATTTTCTCCAGATACGCCCGTGCTAGTATGCGCTGGGATTCACGCTCCGGAATTAACGGACTTGACCTCACCGACCTAGCAAATGATTTCCAAACCAGACGCAAACTATCACTCCCTAAACTCAAACACACCACCCACTTCATCAAACCAAAGACCGATCACAGCACGCTTCTAAAAAACACTCACAAACACCTCGTAAAATCCCTTAAAAAAGGATTCCCCCCTCTCATTAGCGTCAAAAGGTTTGCCCAGCAAGGAACTAGATGGAGACAAGTACACGGTCATTTTGTCGTCCTCTATGAGATCCAAGGATCTATTCCGAAAAAAGCCACATCCTTTGAAATCAAATACATCGACCCATGGGGTGGAAAAATTAAAACAGGAACGATCAAAATACCACAAACCGCATTCTTCGCCGTAAACAATGCGGAGCAAAAACCCACATTCCGCAAGTCTCCCACTCTCACTGTTGACTTCCCTGATTCTAGACTAGGAAAACACCTCGTCAGAAAAAACGAAAAAAGCGCCACAATCCTAGCTTCAAGCATCACACCTTAAAACTAATCATTTAATGTGACTTTTCATATAATAATAAAGTCTACTTACATAAGCCTTAAAAAAATAAAACATATATCCAAACTTGATCTACTTAGTATTCTACACTAAGAACCTTACATAGATTGACAGCCCAGACTGCACATTAACTACTCTATCATGAATTACCCAATATTAAATACCAAACAGCTCCTAACATCTCTCTCGCTAATCATCGTCACAGCTTTATCCAGCTGTGGTCCGACCGCTAGTCCAGATACTCCTAACCCTAAAATACTCACCCCTCTAAAGGCTGTATTCATAAACCCTCACAAGTCTGGAACCTATGAACATTTTAAAGCTGAACCCAGCTACCCCAAAACATACAACGTCTATAAAAATACAACTCTCCTAGCTGC
>JALZVD010000385.1 GCA_023300205.1 Akkermansiaceae bacterium
CATCAAAGCTCTCGTAAACGTCATCCCCTACAACACCGTGGAAGGACTAGACTGGGAAAGACCAGATGACGCTCACTGTCACCTCTTTCGTAACACCATCAGAGACACTGGAATCGTCACCACCATGCGCATAGAAAAAGGCCATGACATCGATGCCGCCTGTGGACAACTCCGCCTCAAGCAAGAAACATCAGAAGGCATCATCAAAGCACCTATCAAAGTTTAGCCTCCTACAAAGCCAAACTCTCATCTAGCTCTACCCCATTCACCAAGTGCTGTGCAAAATGCGCAGCCACACTCGGCGCAGTCGTCACCCCCTTGCTCCCTAGCCCATTGAAAAAACTCACCTCCGGATACTCAGGATGGTGCCCTACATACGGCTGACTCTTGCGTAAAATAGGTCGCACCCCAGCAGAATGCTCCACTACCTCAAATGGCAGATCAGTGAGATCGCATATTTTCTGTTCCACCTCAGCCCTGCCCTCCTCAGTAGGAACACCATCCATATCCTCCCACTCGTAAGTCGCGCCACAGCGCCATAGCTTACCGCCAAGAGGAATCATCCAGCCATTACGACTGATCACTGCCTCCTCACAAGCCTCAGCCACAGAAACCGTCAAAATCTCTCCCTTAGCACAACGATGAGGCAAGTAAGAAAACAATCCCCCTTCAGCAAACCCTCGCGCTCCTTGGCACAAAACCACCCCCCCAGCAGTGACCTCTTTCCAAGAAATACACCCATCTCCAATCTCTAAATCTTCCTCCAAAAAAGCATCTCTCCGGTATCTCTCACCTAGAACTCCTCTCACCACCTCAAGATACAACTTCGTATCCAACCATCCTCCCCGTTTCATCACAAAACCTCCCTCCTCAGCCCTCCACTCAGAAAGATCCTCCGCATCAGCCACCTCAACCCAATCAACCACCTGCTCTTGCTTGTTCTCAAATTTCATCCGTTGCTTCTCACCATCAAACAACCGCAACGTATCCATCGGATGAAACAACTTCTTACCTGAATCTCTCTCCAGTCTTGAATAAAAAGCCAAAGCCTCGGGCAAATACTCGCCCTGTCTCCAGCTCACATTCATCCCCTTACCTGCCACCGTCGTGATCAGCCCCGCAGCCACCCTACTAGCAGAATTCTCATCAACACGATCCACCACCAGCACACGAGCACCAAGATCCATGAGAGCCAGAGCCAAGGCACTCCCTGCCAACCCCTGACCAACAATAAGGTAATCCACCTTCATTACTATAACCTACTTAGCTGTCTCAGCTAGATTCACCGCATCAATAAGCATCCGCAACCTACCAAAATCACGGCGCTTATGACGAAGCACTATCCGCTTCATATCAGCTAAGTCATCCTCATACACCTCCTCTTCCAGAGCTCCTAACTGCTCTATTTTCCCGTCCTTCGTTATATCTGAGAACTCCTTCTGAAGTTTTCCTAAAGCCTCATCAGTAAGAGGTCGCTCTATACGCAACACAAGCTGGTCTCCAACATAACGATACGAGTGGAAATTAGAATAAAACTGCACAATCTCATCAACCGCCACCTCAATATCATCAGTGATTTTAAACAACGCAAAATCCGTCTCAGAAATAAGACTTAACCGCATCAAATGCTCCTTCATGAACTGCATCCAAAATTTCCAGTATGTCCCACCCTTTGCATCAACTAGAACAATCGGATACACAGTAGCCTTACCTGTCTGAATCAACGTCAAAGCCTCAAAAAGCTCATCCATCGTACCCACACCACCAGGAAAGGCCACAGCAGCATCAGCCTCCTTCACAAAAGACAACTTACGTGTATAGAAATAATCGAAATCAATCAGCTTCTCATCATCCATGATAAATTCATTTGCTGAAGTCTCAAACGGCAAATTAATATTCAACCCAAAGCTATTCTCCATACCTGCTCCCTCATTACCCGCAGCCATGATTCCAGGACCTGCCCCTGTAATAGTCATATAACCCTCCTCAGTCAGACGCCTACAAAAGTTCACCGTAGTCTTATACTCATCCTCTTCAGGCTTCGTCCTCGCTGACCCAAACACAGCCACCTTACGTTGCCCACGATAAGGCTCAAACACCTCATTAGCATGACGCATCTCCTTAAGAGTCTTATTCATCATCTTAAAATCTCCCGTAGTCACAGCTCCCCGTGAGACTCTAACAGCTGTCATCATCATCTCCGCTAACATACAACCCCTATCTCCCGAGCTTAACTCTTCAGCTAGAGCTAAGACCTTCTCATCCACAGCCTTCTCACCAGTAGAACCTACATAAGAACATTGAGGTGACAATGAAAGCCCCCCTGTAAAATCTTTCTCCTTCGACCCGCGATGATGTTTGTTTGGTTTCATGGCATCTAAACTAAACCAGATTCTAACATCCTACTAGAGATTTATTGTCTTTTTAAGATGAGTAGAAAGGATCACCGCAAATACATTTTCATCAGTAAGTGAATAAGTCTGGCAAATCATCCCTCTATATATCTCTAGCTGCTCAGCATAGCGCTCCACAAGCTCCTTCGGATCATCCACCTTATCCGTCTTAAAGTCCATAATCGCAGCATTCATAACCTTACCATCTTTATCAAATTCTACCAGCAACCGATCAACCACACCACTCACCCACACCCCATCAAGAATAGACTCTATAGCCTGCTCCCTATAGACCTTCAAACCCTCTCTAGATTCAAAATAAGGCTTCACACTTGGATCCTCCACACAACCCCTCACAAGTGAGCTCACCTGCTCATCCTCATTCCAGTCAAGCTCACCATCCCACCACTCAATACTCTCAAAACACCCATGCACCAGATTGCCATACTCTAACCCACCTCGATCCATCACCATCTGTGAGAAATTCCTATGCTTACCATCACCAGCCAACACACTAACCTGCCTAGGCTCTGAGTCAGGAAGAATAACAGCATCAACATCAGCCACCACCTCATCATCTCTAACAGGCTTCGCCTCTAACCAATCCCAACCCCCATGCTCAAACAACAACCTACCTGAAAACTCACCCAGACTCTCATCTCGCTCCACACACCCTGACACAGACTCACGGATCCAATCCGCCTCATTCCTCTTACGAGCCGCTGGCTTATTCTTCTTCCCATCCAGCAGACAATACGTCCCATGCACAGCACGAGTCAGCATCACATACAACACACAAAATTGTTCATAACACTGCTCCACAGCCCAGCTCTCCATCTCCTGCCTCAGTATCTCATCAGCATTCCTGATATCCTTCACCGGAGCCATCATCAGATGCCTTCCATCACCTTCCCCCTGTATAGAATCGATCACCTTCATTCTACTCTCATCATCGAATGCAGAATTCTCTAAATCCGGTAAGATCACACTATCAAAACCTAACCCCTTCGCCTTATGCACAGTCATAATCTGCACCACTCCCTTCCGTGTAACCTCACGCTGCTTCCATGACTCCACCTCACTCAACCAATCCGTGAGAGACCCTCCCTTCGCAGAAAATTCAGCAGCAGCCTGACTCAACTCACTCATCCTACCTAAACTATACTCAGATAAATCTACAGCCTTCTCCAAAACCGAGCACCACTCACCCAATACCACATCCACACCTCTAACAGAAATCTCCCGCGTCCAATGATACCATCGACCCAGCATATTACCAGCATCCTTCTCCCCTCCAAACACCTCACCAAAAGGACTCAACTGCACATGCCACCAAGCCAGCGTATCTGTAGGGTAACACAAAAAACGAAACGCATCCACCAACACCGCAGTCACAGGATTCTCCTCACCCACTAACAACTCATCCTCCACCGCCACCGGAGTCTCTGAATGATACTCTCGCAAATACTCAGCAATCTCTCGCCCCCTAGAATTCTTACGCACCAAAATAGCACAACTCAATCCCCGCCGAACAGGATCTAACTTCTTAACCAACTCACCTATCCACCCCATTTTCACCTCATCTGCGGTCAAGTCATCCATTTCATCCATCTC
>JALZVD010000386.1 GCA_023300205.1 Akkermansiaceae bacterium
CCTAAAAATACCAGTGCTCCCAGCCAAAATCTACCCAGGGAAGAACAACGTGCACTCGATGCATACAACAAATCAGCAAAATAAATGATACGATCCATTGCTAAATCCGTCATCACCCATTCTCTCGCAATCGGAATTTCAACTTGCCTTTTCTTAGTCAGTAGCCACTCAGTTTCAGCACAGGGTCTTGGTCGTAGAAACGCAGACATCGTTCCTGCTAAAGTCGAAATATCTTACAAAAAAGGACTCAAATACTTAGCCTCCATGCAGTCTCCCGATGGTTCATTTAGTAAAGATGGAAACAGATACAGCACCCAGCCAGGCATCACAGGAATCTGTGTCCTCGCATTTTTAGCACATGGAGAAGATGCTGAATTCGGTCCCTACTCAAAAAACATCAAAAAAGGAGTCGATTTCATACTGAAGCAACAAAACAAAAATGGCTACATCGGAACCAGCATGTACAACCATGGATTTGCTACCCTTGCTCTAGCTGAAGCCTACGGCATGATGAATGATGATAGACTTGCCGGAGCGCTCAAAAAATCCGTAGCTCTACTTACCTCATCTCAAGATAGAAATCCCAAAGGCGCCTGGAGATACAGCCCTGAAGACATGACTTCAGATACAACCGTTGCCGGTTGCCAACTCGTGGCACTTTTGGCTGCCAGAAATGCAGGCATTCCAGTCCCTAACAAAAACATCGATAAAGCGCTAGACTACCTATCGAGTTGCCGCTCATCAAATGGTGGATACGGATACGCCTCTAAATCTGGTGCTAAAAGCACCCTCACTGCCATTGGCTCACTCTGCATGTCACTTGCAAAAAAGAAAGACGACAAAGCATTTGATACCGTTACAAAATACCTCACTAGCCGTAGTGAAAGCAGCGGCCATCACTACGTCTACTACCACGAATACTACATGGCTCAGGCCCTCTTCCACGCCAATGAAGAAGAATGGCAGAAGTGGAATGAGAAAAATGCTCAAGTCATGACCACTGCCCAGAATCCTGACGGAGGATGGAATGACCATAGACTCGGCAGATCTGGCGCTACAGGATTTGCTCTCCTCTCCATGGCTCTTAATTATCGCTTCCTACCTATTTACGAAAAATAAAGATGAAATTATTACTAAACCTATTATGCAGCCTAGTTACATCTTCATTCTACGCAAATGCTGCAGAAGACCTCATCAACTTCCAAAATGACGACACCCTTCACGGTAAATTCATCGGCTTCACTACTTCTGGAAAAATCATTTGGAAGAATCCTTCCGCAGAACAAAACATCGCCTTCGATACCAAGGACGTTCGTAAAGTAGTCATGAACAAAGGGAAAATAACTACCCCATTCACCCACACCAGCTACGTCACACTAAAAAACCTAGACACCATTCCAGGTAAAGTCATCTCCTTAAAAGATGGTGAACTTACCCTAAAGTCCGACTTCGCTGGTGACATCAAAATCCCAAAAGACCAAATACTAAATATTAATATCAACCCACTTGGAAATAGGATCATTTACCGTGGCCCCTTCTCAGAGGATGAAAAATGGGAATTAAAATACCCTACTATCCGTAAAACTGAAGACCTTACTGAAGATGAGAACGAAAAAAACGAAGAGCACAAACCTTGGAAAATTAAAAATTTCAGCCTTCATCACCAAGGTCAACCAAGCTCTATATTGATGAAAACTGAATTCCCTGATCAATTCCGCATCACATTCAATAGTTTTTCAACCCAATCACACTACCCTACACTCACCGTGATGGCAGACTTAATCGTCCCAGAATTTGATAAAGAAAATGAAGTCCTCACTAAAAATCGCACCCGCTACAGAACATCACCCGCCAACTATCTTGGCTCATCTCTAGTCATTAGGCTACACCCCTCTAACCCAAGTCTCACTGAATACGGATTTAAAGAAGATGGAACGTTATTCCAAAGCAACATTCCAAATATGGTGAGAAGTATCTCAAGTAGAGACATCCAACCAAAGACATTATACGATCTCCGTGTTGATAAAAAAACTGGCATAATGTTGCTATTTGCTAATAAACGCAGCATCGGCCAGTGGCAGACCAATAGCCCCACTCAACAAACCAAGGGAACATACTTTGGCTATAACATGCAATACAGTAGTAGCTCTAACGCAAAATCAGTGATTAGCGACATCGTTATCACCAAGTGGAACGGAATTCGAGATTCAGCCATATCCCTTGAAAACGAATCACGGGACATCGTAATGCTCAATAACGGAACCGACAGATACTCTGGAAAATTAGCCGCCATCAATGAATCCACAATAGATCTCAAGACCGTATACGCTGAGCTAGAGATCCCACATGACCAAATTAGCTCCATTAACATCTCAAGAAAGAAGGCAGAAGAACCAGAACTGCCCCGAAAGAACGATGTGGCTATCCGCTTTTATGGCACAGGTAAGATCACAGGTCAGCTTTCTAAAGCAGAAGACAGCTCCATATTTCTCGATTCTAAAATCCTTGGAAAAATCAACATCGAACCCGAATTCATCAACTCAATTGAATTTGTAAATATGGATCACGCCTATGAGTCCTTCCAATAAATTCACTATGATTTCTTTATCACATTCCATGATTATTCGTTCCATTCTATCTATTGCATCATTACTTGCCATCACTTCACTAGCTAAGGCTGATGATTCTATCATCTTAAAAAACACGAACACGCTAACTGGCACATTAGTCCCCAGTGACAAACTTGGCATCATCACTCTCTCCTACCCTCACTCGGAAAAAATATTAAAAATGAAAGAATCATCAGTCGACCGTATCGTCTTCGATGACAGCAATGCTAAAAACACCAACCTCACTGAGAGTATCCAACTCATTAATGGTGACCACTTCCCTTGCACAATAACCAAGCTAGATGAAAACAACATTTCCTTCACATCAGACACGGTAGGCAGCCACACTCTATCTAGAAACAATGTTTCTCAATTGAAATTTAACACCAAAGCCAACAAAACACTCTACACCGGCCCTGGTGATGATCTGAGCGCTTGGTCTACCACCACCGAAGACTGGAAGCTCAGTAATGGTAAACTCACCGTGCTAAAAAAATCAGAAGCTAGTAAACGAATCAATAATCTAACAGAAAACTACATCCTAGAATTTAAAACCTCATGGGTAGAAGCAACTCCGCGTATACGAGTCTGTTTCTCATCAAACCGTAGCCAAGCTGACAAGAACAGTGACTTCTATTATATTGATTTAAATTCACACGGCATCAGTATATATCATAGTAAGCTAGGCAGATATGAGACTTTAAGCACAGTCTTAAGTGATGACAACATCTATGAAAAATCCAGTATTCACGTTGCAATCCATGTAGATCGAAAAAACCAGAAAATGGCTCTCTATATTAACGGAAAACTCACCAAGACTATCATCGACCCCAAAACACCACCCAAGGGAGACTACCTAATCATTAAAAATTTACAGCGTGACGGAATACTTACTCAGATCAGTGATATTAAATTCTCTAGCTGGAACGGCAAAGTCACAGAAGACTTAAAATCAAAGGCCGAGTCACTCAACAAACATGATCTCATTACAGATCTCAAAGGTAATATCATGACTGGAAAAATCATCACATTATCACGCTCCGGAGCAAAAACCAACCTGAGATTCAAGGCTCCATTCTCTAAGACAGACGCTATCATACCAGGGACAGCAATCGACATTCTAGAATTTAAAACCAACGATTCAAAAACCAAAAACACCAGAGTCCCCTATCATCTCAATCTCGTCTCAGGAGGTCTACTATCATTCACTAACTCACAGATGATAGACGGTAAACTTTCAGTACGTCACCCTATACTTGGCAACGTCTCCCTGCCAAGAACGAGTCTCTCCTCTGTAGTCTTCATTCCTGAGGCGCCCGTTAAGCCAGCGAAAGAAGACAATCTAGAAAAGAAATAATAACTCTTTACCATAAATCTCGAAATATGATCTCATTATACACCCAGTTCACTCTCATAATCTCAATCAGCCTAGCAGTTACCAGCTTTACCTTCGCTCAACAAGATTCAGATATCATCCTTCCCGCTGCCACCACCCAAGCACATACTGTCACAGCCGTAGACCGCGCTCAGAATAACCACGCTCTAAAACCCAGCCCCCTATCTGGAACTATCTTCTTTTTTAACGGTGACTCCATTACTGGAACCATTACCGGCTGGACGCAAGACCACGTAACGATCATTAGCCCAGACTTTATTGACACACTAATCTTCTCAACGGCTAAAATCCTCAATATCACCCTAGATGACAACAGAAATAACACCCTAGAAGTAGATCCTAATCATGACGAAACCACACTCATAATCAACAATAGAGACAACCAACAAGGTCTTCATGGCATCATCAAAGGAGGGTTCTCTAACATCGATGAAACTCACGTTACTCTCAATACAAATTACTCCGGCACAATCAAAGTCCTTAAGAAATTTGTAACCAAAATGGAAATAGACTCCAAGAAAGGCTACCTCTACCTAGGACCCAAAAATCTTGATCAATGGCATAACAACAGCATCGAACAACATTGGGAATACAAGAACAACTCTCTCATTGGAGGTGATCGGGCTGGTAACATTGCTCAAGATCTCCACCTACCTGATGAAGCATCCATCAGCTTTGACCTCTCTTGGAAAGGTGATGAACACCTTACTCTCTACCTATTCTCATCAGACCACGAACAAACTAGACCTGATGACTACTACAAACTAAACCTCCAAAGAGGTAGATGCTCCCTTTTTAAATACATCAAAGGCAGCCAGAAATCACACATCAACTCTGAACTTGCCAAAAACAGAGGCAACAAATTCCGTATTCAGCCCCATAACCAACTTACAATAAACAAACAACTCCATGC
>JALZVD010000387.1 GCA_023300205.1 Akkermansiaceae bacterium
GTCGGACTCTTTGGCGATCGTCGCTGCATCTGGTGGTTGAACGATGTCGCTGAGACTTAAATTAGGGAGAATTATTTGAAATCCCAGTTTTGTTTTTGGTCGGTTTTGAGAAATCGATTGAGCGAGAGCGTGATTTGTTTATTTCCTATGTTGATGCGTGTTTTTTCAGCTTAGGATCAGTCTCCAAAAGGAGATCTAGGGAAACGGCTGAGTCATTGCTTTTCTTAAAGCTGAGAAAAAGGGAACGAAAGGAGTAATCAGGAAATGTCTAGGATAATGTTGCATGCTTTCATATCGATAGGGATGTACCTGAATTCTGTGAAATTACGTCATGACTATTTTTAAAAACCGCTTCCCGCTTCTGATTGCTACGATTGGTTTCCCGGTCTCGTTCTACGGTGGCCGCATGACGGTGAGCGATTCTGGAGAGGTCGCTCCAGATCAGGCTGCGAGGAGGGCTACTAGCGTAAACGGAGCGAGGTCTGGGGGCCGCGGTGAGCGAAGTGGCGAGAGGTGGAGCACACTCTCTGATCAAGAAGCAGGGGACGTGTTTGATTTCGAAGGTTACCGTAGGGTGACGAGTCCCGCGGGGGCGGAGGCTTTGTTGCAAGATTTATTGAGTTCGATGTCCTCGGACCCCGAGCGAATTTTTGCTTTTGCGCAGGAGCATGAGGCGGTCATTGGTGAAGATGGGATGGAGCTGCTGCTTTTAGGGTGGACGCGAAATGATCCTGAGGCGGCTTGGGAGGTGGCAAAGGTTGACTATCCGGAGAGAACGGATGAGGTCCTAGGGGAGATGGGGAAATCCGAGCCAGAGTTGGCGTTAAAGTTGGCGAGGGAACTTCATAAGGGTAATTTTGAGGATGGGCACGCTGCAATCTCGGGCATCATCCGGGGTGCTTATCACGATGGTCGTTATGAGAAGGCGATTGGGTTAATCGAGCTTTTAGGAAAAGAGAGTTACGGAGAGGGGGGGAGCGATGGTTCATCGCTATATCAAGTTGTGCTGGATGAGTGGACACGCTTTTCCCCAGTGGAAGCGGCACAGTGGGTGCAGGGTTTTCCGGATGATGGCACCGGAGCGAAGGGGAGGGTGGAGGAGGCTTTGGTAGAAAACTGGACTAATCACGATCCTCGTGCGTCCCTCCAGTATTTTTTAGACGAATTACCTGAGGGGGGACTGAGGACGAATGGGATCACTTCAGCGCTGACGGCTTGGGCGGGGGAGGATATTCACGCGGCGAGCGGTTGGATCGTGGATCATGGGATTTCCGCAGAGTTTGATGAGGCCGCCTATCATGTCGCGCTGAGCGGGGATCTACTGGAGGAGCACCCTGTGACGTCGCTGGAGTGGATGCGCTCACTGAGTAATCCGGAATTAGAAAATAAGGGGTTAGGAAAAGTCTATTCGAGTTGGCTGCGGAATGATCCTGAAGCAGCGGCGGCGCATTTGGAGGCCGCGGGAGGGGAGGTGCCTCAGGAGTTACGGGAGTCGATACAGGCAAACTATGAAGCGTATCTGACGCGTGAGGAAACCGAGTACAGGATTTACCCTGAATAAGTGAATGGGACCGCGTAAGAGAGGCTGATGAGGCCCAAAATAAAAGCTGTGTTGTGCGGTGAGGCACAACACAGCTTCTTTTGTGAATCTTAGCCGGAGTGAGTTCCGTCTAAGATACGAGTCCTCTGATTGCTGCTATGTTTGTTGTGTTGTGTGCGCTCAAGTTGTGTTTTTTTGAGCCTGAGTGGCCGAGGCACCGTAATGAGGTTTTTATTTTAGTGTCACGAACGCTCAGTTAATAAAGAATGTCGTTAAGGCTGGGTTTCGTTGTCTTTAAATAGTTTTTTAGAAAAGGGAATACGAGTTACTTAGGTGTGGGGTAGATGTGTGAGGTGGAGTTAAGGCGTGAGAGAGCCTCTTTGAGCTGGCTTGGTATCTTGGCTGGTTCTTCCAAGTAGTTTTGGATGAACTCGCTTGTGGGCTCACGTTTCGTTAACTCTTGAGCGAGTATTTGGATGAACTTGGTGCGTGTTTCACCTGGGGGTATGTGTTCGATGAATGAGACGCTGAGGGTCGGGTCGGTCTCGATAATCAGGGGCCAGGCTTCTTGGGTGATGGCGATTCTTATTTCTGGGTCATCGTTGGATTCCACCCAATTTTCCATTTCGGCAGTGCTCCTGTCGGCGTAGTTTCTGGTCAGCTCGGAGATAAGTTTTTGGTGGAATGGGTCCCCCTCATACTGTTTGAGAAGTTTGGCAATGGGGGCGGGTTCAGAGGCTGCCATTTCGAGGAGGAGTGATTTGAAGTAAGCTTGGTCATCACCCGCGAAGAGGATGGCGCTCTCCATGGCGAGATTTTCATCATGGAAGCAAAGTTCGCCGAGGGATTTTCGCCTCACTACCTTGGTGCTTGGGAGACTGGGATCGAGTTGTTTGAGCCAGTTCAGGGCGGCACTCGGCTGATTCTTCACGAGCGCGGGGGCGAGTTTTGTCATCAGTTGGTTTTTACGCGTTCCTTCCGGAAGTTGTGCAATGAGTGAGATTGCTGGGAGGGGGTGTTCTTTGCTGTATTCACTCAGGATGACAGGATAGGCGGTTTCTTTGTCCTGAGATGTTTGGAGGGTTTCGAACCAAGTGAATGCTTCGGTGAGGCCGATATCGCTCAGAATAAAAGCAAGATGAGCGATGACGGGTTGGCGATGTTCTGGGGTCGTGATCGTGGCGAGATAGGAGATGGCGGCGGCGAGGTCTTCTTGCAGCGCTAATTTAAAAAGCTCGGCTGAGATTTTTGAGAGCTGGGGTTGCTCGATGTTTGCGGTGGCCCATTGGTAGGAGGCGCTGAGGCCGTGCTCGGCAAGCTTTCTGGTGATGAGGCTAGCAGTGCCATCTTGGAGTGGGCCGTTGGGCACTTCCTGATAGTAGGCTAGGAGGCTCTGGAGATGACTCTCGGAGGCATTGAAGAGCATTTCTTGCCACGTTCTGGCCTTTTGACTCTCTCCCTGAATGGATGCGAGATAAGTAAATGCGGCTTGGTGATCTTTGCTGGCCCATTCGGCACAAATGACCGCGGCGATCTTGCTCCGAGTTTTGGTGCTGAGTTTTGAATGGCTTTCCAAATGTTCGAGAGCTTCAAGTGGATTGCCCTCTGCGAGCTTGCGGTAGTTTTCTTGGAGCTTCAGAAAATTGTAAAATTGAGGAGGGAGGGCCAGTTGTTCTTCGATGCCTAGGAGGGGGGAAGGGGCCTCGCTGGATGGGGTAGCGCCGCTTTGTTCGTGCGGTCGTTCTTTTATAGCGTGGTCGCAGCTAATGAGAAAGCTGGCGACAAGGATGGGAATGAGGTTTTTTTTAAAAGGCATACGAGGTGTGGAAATAAGAAGCCACGCAGAGGCTCAAGAATCTCTGCGTGGCCACTGAATGAAAAGTGTGACTGATTAAGGCTAGGAATTAGTCCTTATTACGCCACTTGCAGCTATCATAGTAGGCGGTCCACTGTTGGTTAGATCCTGCATAGAAGCTGTCATTATGGTTATATTGCCCAAAGACACCTGTAATGAACGATCCGCCGGTTTGGCTATCACCGCTCCATTCGCCCCACCCGAAGTTGATGTTCTCATGTTCCGCGATGACTTTTCCGTCGTATTTGACGCGGAAGTATCCGGTTCCATTTTTGGAGGTTTCAAACCTGAGTTGAATGGTGTGCCAAACGTTCCGCGTGATGGTGTCATCAACTAATACTGATGTCGTCGTATTGGTAGGGTGAAAAGATGATCGGTATTCGACGTAGAGATCATTGTGATCAACGTTGATGATGCATGCGTGGCTCCCGGTGAGGTTGTTGTTAACTTGGTTTTGGAAAAGCTGGCCAATTGCGCCAATCGCGTTGTCAGGGTATCTTTGGTTGCCGCTGACTCCGTCCCCGGCCCTCGGGAGGTAAAATTTAAATTGCCACTCTCCTTTTTCTTGAACGGGAAGATTGGCTGCAGCTTCGACGCCCCGTGTTGCTCTGTTATTAACGTACTTCGAAGCAAAAAATTTCGTTTTGATGCGCTTGCTGACCCCCTTCATATCGTGACCGTCCGTTGGGAAAAGTCTCACAAAAGGGTCGATGTTGTTGTCGCCGAATCTATCCGACCATTCAGTGCTTGTCTGAACGTCTCCGAGCGCTGTAGAGGCCATGGAGACCGTGGCGAAGGTGATCGCTAGGATGCTTTTCGAGCGCGTGTTTTGTTTGGTTTTCATTTTTGTTATGTTTTGTGAAGCCAAGTGCAGTGGTTTTTTCAGAAACCGTTCGTCGACTGCTCGATGAAAAATAAATCTTCGAGAGATTTTTTAAAAATGAGCAGTCAAAAAGAATTGGCGATTCATCTCTGTAATCTCCAAGTAGTTATGGTTCGTTGTGTAAAAATGATTTTTTTCTCTCCAAATCGCTCTATTCTTTTCACTTTTGGGGGGAGGAATGCTTGCCAAGCTCTACGATTTCCTCCTCAGAGATCGCGGTTTCATAGATTCTCAATTCATCAAGATCTCCCGAAAATGAGAGAGGGTTGATATGCCGTGAGTTACTGCGGCCAATAAGGAGGTTGTTGGAGGCTAGTCCTCCGGATGTGGTGAGTGGGGGGCTGTATCCGAATGATTGAGCTTTGATTTTCTCGCGAACGCCGTCGACGTAGATACTGAAGTGGTTTGGCTCTTGTTGAGGTATCATCGGATGCCGAGTGACAATGATGTGATGCCACTCGCCGTCGGCGATATTTGAGCTACCAACGTACTGGTTCTGATCTAGGACCAGGTGTGGAACTCCTGACATCTCGTCCCAAGGTTGTAGGTTGAGATGGAATCCTTCGAGTTGTTGTTCAGGAATCGTTTGGCCCCAGCCGAGAATACACTGGCGAGTCTTGGGGGCCTCTTCGCCATGGTAGCGCATCCAAAGCGAAATGCTGAATGGTTGTTTGTGAGCTGGGCCGGGCCAGTTTGTGATGATGGCGGACTGTGGGCTGTTAAAGCGGGCGGCTTGCCCGGAGATTCCCGCGACGTGTTGTGTCAGAGATGTGCTATGCCAATCTTGGCTAAACCCCGGGACGCAGGGGAGAGAGCCTGTTACTGGTGCTAAGCGGTTATTGAAAGCGGGGTCGAAACTGAGGTGGAGATAAGGCTCAGTGGTGGGAAGGGTCAGGAAAAAGGCTGTTTCGTTCGGCTTGATGGAGTTGAAGTGACCAGAGTATGTGAGGATTGCCGCTTCTCCTTCGATGAGTCGTTGTTTGGTTTGGTGGCCGTTTTTAGCGGTGACCTCCACTTTCCCTTCGAAGACATGGACCTCCGGTAGCCGGCGTTCGTGCTTCGCCATGACGCCAAATTCGGTGCCAAGATCTCGGATACTGAGGAGTGGCGTGGTGACTAATAATGACGGATCTTTTTCTGAGGCTCTGAACCAAGCCGTGCCTTTGAGGAGTGCAAAGTTATCTTGCGCGACGACGTTGAGGGTTGCTGGACCTTGGATAATGGCTTTGGTTCCGGTGGGGGATTCTAGTTCAATAACCCCACGTGTGACATGGATGGAGGAGCCTGCCGCGAGTGCATTTTCAGGGGCACCTTGGTCTGTGGTTGAGGTGTGCATCACTTCATAGTGAGTTCCCGGTGAGGTTTTAAATACGAAGAGGGGGGACTTTGGTTGGATCTTAAAGATTGAGAGCGTGATGAGGATGATGGCCACTACCGCTGCGGCTGATGCGAGAGCGAGGGTGAGAGACCTCTTCTTTTCTTGCTGGATCAGGACGGTCATCGGGATGATGTTCGAGTTCTCGGTGCTGCTCGTGGCTTTTAGGTAGCTGAGGTTTTCATGAAGGAGGATACGTTCGAGATAGTAGTCACGCGCGGCTGCATTAGTTTCTAAGAGTCGCTCAAGAGTGGCCAGTTCTGCAGGGGGGCAACGTTCATCGAGATATTGATCGACTAAGTTTTCGAATTTTTTATCAACGTTCATGACGGGGTGTCTGATTGGGGGATTTCATATGAATACAGCGCAGGAGCTGGCGTCTGAGACGGAGGAGAATTCCACGGATGGTGGAAGATGATTGCTTTCTTTCGAGGGCTAGCCGTTGGATCGCTCCGCGAGATTCGTAGCAGTCGAGGAGGAGGTTGCGGTCAGAAACTTCCAGTGTTGTTAAGCATTCGGTTAAGAGATGGAGTCGTTGATCTGGATTTATTTGTTCTTCAATCCAGTGGTCCGCGATTGCTTTGATGGCGGAGTCGCCGAAGACGAGAGTTTTCTCTCTCCCGAATTTCTTTTGCTGATTCATGGTTACGAATCGGGCGACGGTGATGGCCCAAGCTCGGAAATTTGTTCCAAATTCAAAGGTGGCGCGCTTCTTCCAAAGCACGATATTGACTTCCTGGAGGATGTCGTCACGGGAGTCGATAAAAGGGACCACGCTCGCGATGAAGATGTGAAGAATGCGCTGGTGCTGGGTGAGGAGGGCAACAAAGTCTCCATCGTCGGAAGTCCGTTGTGTGATTTCATTGAGTTTTAAAGATGCCATTTCTCCGATATAAGTTGCCAAAAGCTATTTCCTCTCTCGTCGGTTTCGTTGTGGGGAAATGAGATTTTTTTTAGGATGAGAGACTGGCAGGGATTTTACCTGAAGGAGAGAAGGATTTTGACTGTTTTTAAGTTTCTCTTGAGAAATAAGCGTGAGATTTTTGAAATCCGCTTTTGAATGCTATCCATGAGTCGGAGAAAAGATAAGG
>JALZVD010000388.1 GCA_023300205.1 Akkermansiaceae bacterium
GGTGGGTTCTTCGATCTGGATTTGTAGGATGTTTGGATGTGACATGGTGTTGGGTGTGTGACTAGGGGTGAGTTTTTAGTGATTTGATGGTTTATGCAAGGGGATATAATGATTAAGAAAAGTTAATATCAGGTCAATCGGTTCTTGCAAAATGGAGGAATTATAGAGAAGGTTAATTGTATTAAGGGCATTTAATAGCGAGAGCAGAGAGGGTAAAGACTATGGCAGCACAAAATAAATCAAAGAGAACAAGCGAGGTGAGTAATAGACCGTCATGGTTTAATGAGGTGGCAGGTATAGGGATGATTGGTTTTGGTGTTTTGTTGCTTTTTGCACTTGTTTCATTTGATTATGGGGATGTTCCCGAGTGGATGAAGGGACCAGTGAATGATGCTGACCGCCCGACTGAAAATATGATAGGAATCCTTGGAGCGGTGCTATCGTGGGTGTTATTACTGTTTTTTGGGGCAGCGGCGTTTCTTATTTCACTTGGGGTGACTTGGTTAGGAGTGGCGTATGCTTTTATGGATGGTTCTTTGACTCGCAGGACTTGGATTGGGTTAGTTTGTTTTGTGGTGATTGGGGCTTGTTTGTTGAGTGTGAGTGAGCTGTGGTCTAGCTGGGCTAAAAGAACAGGGTTAGTGGATTCTGGTGGTGTGATTGGTCATTTTCTAGGGTATGGAGTATTTGAGAAATTACTGAATAAAACAGGGGCGTTTATTGTTTTGTTTGTGGGTTATCTAGCTGGACTGATCATGCTAACGGGGCTTAATCCTATTCAATTTTCGAAGCTGTCATGGCATAAATTTAAGGTATGGAAGGATGAGCGTTCTGAGCGAGCGGCAAAACAGAAGGAGAGAGAGGATGCTAAGTTAAGCCGACGAGCGAAGAGGAATGTCCAGACTGAGGAGCGGATCGCAGCGAAAGAAGAGACGAAGCAAGAGGATGCTAAGAAGAAGGCTATTCTGGCTAAGGAGGAGAAGGAGAAGGCAGCTGAAGAGGAGGTGAAAGTGAAAGAAGAAGAGGCAAAGAACCCTCAGACTGTGATGCCTCTGAAGGAGACGCCTAAGCCACAAATTATTGATTCTTCACAGCGAAAGAAGCCGGTTGGAGATTTGGGTGATAAGCCGTTTACTAAGAAGAAGAAAGATCCTGAAGATCTGAGTTTGTCTACGAATGCGTATGAAGATTACGATACTCCTGGGTTTGATTTATTAGCTTATGATGAGAATCCTGTAGAGGAGCCTGAGGCGGATAAGGAGGAGCTGATAGCAACTCAGAAGGTTATCGTAGATACACTACAGGCTTTTGGTGTGGATGTTTCTGCTGGTGATATTACTCGAGGTCCTACGATAACGCGTTATGAAGTATATCCTAGTATGGGCTTAAGAGTGAGCAGGATTACTCAGTTGGAGGCTGATTTGGCACGTGCGACTAAGGCTGAACGGATCAATATTTTGGCGCCGATTCCGGGTAAGGATACGGTGGGTATAGAGATAGCGAATGATAAGAAGGTGGCTGTGCCGTTACGAGAACTGGTGCAAGACCCTGAATTTACGAGTTCGAATAAGAAGATTCCGTTAGCGCTAGGTAAGGATGTTTATGGTAATACGGTTATTGGTGATTTAGCAGCGATGCCACACTTGCTTGTGGCTGGAGCTACGGGTGCAGGTAAGTCAGTTTGTATAAACTCAATTATCACGAGTATTTTGTTTAAATTTAGTCCTGATGAGTTGCGCTTTATTATGGTTGATCCGAAGGTGGTGGAGATGCAGGTCTATGGAAAACTCCCGCATCTTGTGGTGCCTGTGGTGACGGATCCTGCGAAGGTGGTTGCTGCTTTGAGGTGGGTGGTGAATGAGATGGAGAAGCGTTATAAGATTTTTGCGAAATGCGGGGTGCGGAATTTTGATGGTTTTAATGAAAGGCCACGTCCAGAGAAGGAGGCTGAGCCAGAGACGCCTGATGTGGAGGAAGAGCCAGATGAGGAACCAGATCCAGAGATGGTGGAGTCTATTGCACGTGCGCTGGAGGATGGTGATCTAGGGCCTCCTATGGAAGTGGATGAGGATGAGTTAGAATTTGCGGAAGATAAGTTACCTGACCGGTTCCCGTATATTGTGGTGATTATTGATGAGCTTGCTGATTTGATGCAGACTGCTCCAGCAGATGTAGAGATGAACATTGCCCGTATTGCGCAGAAGGCGCGTGCTGCTGGAATTCATTTGATCATTGCTACTCAGACTCCGCGTGCTGACGTGGTGACAGGAATTATCAAGGCGAACATTCCTAGCCGTATTGCGTTCCAGGTTTCTAGTGCGCTGGATTCACGGGTTATTCTTGATACTAAGGGTGCTGATAAGTTGGTTGGTAAGGGTGATATGCTTTATCTACCTCCTGGATCAGCTAAACTTGAGCGAGCTCAGGGTGCATTTGTTTCTGATGAGGAAGTGGAGGCAATTGTTGATTATTGTTCGAATCAAGGAGAACAGAAATTTGAGAAGGCTATTCAGGAGAGCATAGAGAAAGGTGGAGGCTCTGATGATGATGGTGGTGATGTTTCTGATGCAGATGAAGAGGTTATTCAGAAGTGTCTTGAGGTGATTCACCAAGAGAAGAAGGCTAGTACTTCATTGCTACAGCGTAGATTGAGATTGGGCTATACGAGAGCGGCTAGGATGATGGATATCCTGGAAGATCGCGGTATTATAGGTCCTGCAGATGGGGCTAAGGCTAGGGAGGTCTTGATTGATGTGGGAGAGTAGTTTATTGATAGCGAGGTTATTGCTTGGGTGATCACGTTAGGTGAGTGAGGTTGTTTTCTGGCTGATGATCATCATGGTCATTCTCGTGAGCACGGCCTAGGTATATAGCAAGGCTTCCCCAAATGATTGCTATTACTGATCCTACGAGAAGCTTGCCAGGGAGTTCAAGTTTCAATACTCCTTCTGTTCCTAAGAAGACAAAAAACCATGCCCAGAATACATCACCGCCACGATAGATAGAGACATCAATGAAAGGTTTTGTTTTGAACCGGGCTTCTCTGTCTACTCCTGTGAAAAGTATTTCACGTGAGGGACG
This sequence comes from Akkermansiaceae bacterium, assembly GCA_023300205.1. GTDB lineage: Bacteria > Verrucomicrobiota > Verrucomicrobiia > Verrucomicrobiales > Akkermansiaceae > Rubritalea. Next base: position 3,082 of record JALZVD010000388.1, read on the forward strand.
GGTAATGGCATAGTTACCAGATTTACGGATGGTCTCTAGGATAAGAAATACAGCTACTGTTGGTATTGTGGTGAGTAGGATTAATCCGCAGGCCATGATGAAGGGCATCATAGCAAGTGCTGTAGCTAGGCCAAATTTTTTTGCGATACGGTTGGTGGCAAATGCTCCAATGATAAAGGTTACAAGGTTGATGATGATGTTAAGATTTCCTAGGATTTTTCGTCGTTCACTATCCTCATAGACGGAAAGAATATCTTTCTGAGCTAAGTAGAAGAAGGTGCCTATGCCGACAAAGATAAAGATGAAGCTAGCGATACCAATAAGACGTTTGTGGTT